>JAFEEA010000039.1 GCA_018241335.1 Pseudomonadota bacterium | reverse complement strand
GTCGGCGTCGCGATAGCCGGTGGCGAAGATGAAGGGCGCGCCCCGGGCCGCCAGCGCCGCCGCCACCGGGGTGACGGATTCGCCGTTGAGGTTGGCGTCCAGCACCGCCACGTCGAAGTCGAGCGCCAGCATGGCCTGGGCCTCTTCCAGGGTGGCGGCCACCCCGACGACGTCGGCGCCCGCCTCGGTCAGGCCCGACTCGAGCTCGATGGCCAGCAGGACGGAGTCCTCGACCACCAGCACGCGCACATTGCGGATGTCGTCGGCGGCCTCGACGCCCGACGACGCCTGCGCCGGGCCGGGTTCGATCGCCGGGGCGGCCGCCTGCTCCGAGGGGACCGCCGGGGCGGGCGCCGAGGCCAGGGCGGAAGCGTCCGCGCGCAGCAGGGCGCGCACCCCGGCCGGCCGGAACTCAAGCACCGCCGAGCCGCCCAGTTCGCGGCCGGTCACCCGTTCCAGCAGGGTGCAGCCGAAGCCGCGCTTCTGGGGCACGATGACCGGCGGGCCGCCCCGCTCCTGCCAGACCAGTTCGAAGCCGCCGCCGACCACCGGCGCCCAGCTGACGTCCACGCGCCCGGCCTCGGTCGACAGCGCCCCGTACTTCACCGCATTGGTCGCCAGTTCGTGCAGGGCCAGGGTCAGGGCGTTGGTGGCGCGGGGGTTGAGGACGATCTCCGGCCCCTGCCAGTGCGCCTGGCCCGGCGCCAGGCCGCCGAGTTCGGCGGCGGCGATATTGCCGATCTCCGCGCCCCGCCAGCGGGTGGCCGTGAGCAGGGTGTGGGCCGAGGCCATGGCCTCCAGCCGCCCGGCGAAGGTCTTGAGGAACACGTCCAGCGAGGCGGTCTTACGCGCCGACTGCAGGGCCATGGACTGGACCGAGGCCAGGACGTTCTTCACCCGGTGGTCCAGCTCGGCCACCATGCTGGCGCGCAGCTCGTCGTCGGCGCGCCGCTCGGTGATGTCCTGGACCACGCCGATCAGGCGCTTGAAAGGCCGCTGGCCGGGCGGGTCGGCCGCCGCGGCGCTGTACATCCACTGCACCCGGCCATTGTCCGGCCGCACCATCCGGTAGCGCAGCTCATAGCGGCCGGAGTCGGCGAGATCCTTGACGATCAGGGCGCGGACCCGTTCGCGGTCGTCGACATGGATGCAGCCATAGATGGCCTCACGGCCGTCGCCGAGCAGGCCGGCCGGCAATCCGGTGATGGCCGCCATCCGCTCGCTGACCAGGACTTCGTTGCGTTCGGTGTCGTACTCGAACTCGCCCATGTTGGCGGCGGCCAGGGCGAGGGCGGCGCGTTCGTCGCCGCGGACGTCGGGCGGGCCGGCCGGCGCCGGGGCGCTGCGTTCGGGGCGGGCGCCGTCTTTCGTCATGCGTGCAGCATAGGCGCACCGGCCCCCAGAATCGACAGTCTGTCACCGAGTGTGGGCATGGGATTCGAAAAACCTTCAAGCTTAAGTCTATATTGGGGATCAGCCGCCATAAGGGGCGGAACCCTCGCACCTTGGCCGGCGTTCTGCCCGCGGCCTTTGAGGGTCGGCCCCGAAGGTGACGTCACCAGTCCGGAGAACCGCGATGTCGTCCGAGAGCATCACCAACGCCACCGAAGCCGCCAAGTCCGCCAAGAAGGCCGCCGGAAACGCCGTCGACCAGGGCGAGCGGAGCTTCACCGAGGCGATGACCGCCGCCGAAAAGACCCTCGCGGAGGCCACCAAGACCGCCGAGAAGGTGTTCAAGGAAGGCCTGGAAGCCCTGCGCGCCCAGACCCGCACCTATACCGACAACGCCGGCGAGCGCGTCGACGAGGCCCAGAAGTACATCGTCGAGCGAGTCCGGGAACGTCCGGTGACGGCCGCCCTCACGGGCCTCGGGGTCGGCCTGCTGCTCGGCCTCCTGCTCTCCAGCCGGGACCGCTAAGCTGATCCAGACCCTCCTGAGGCGACTGGCCACGGGCGCTATCGCGACCTCGGCCCTCGCGACATGCGCGGCCGTGACGGTGGTCGCCCTGGCCTTCGCCGAGTACGCGCTGATCGAGCCCTACCTTGGCAGGGCCGGCGCCGCCGCGTGTGTCGCCGGGACCGCGGCGCTTATGATCGGGCTGGGCGCCGTCGTCATGCTGGGCGCCGGATCGCAGCCCAAGAAGCCGGCCGCGCCGCCGCCTCGGTCGGAAGCCCTGGTCGACAGGGCCTTCGAGTTCGTGAAGGAAAAGCCGGTTGTGGCCATCGCCGCCGCCCTGGCGGCCGGCTTCCTGGCCGTCCGCAATCCGGGCTATCTGGGCGCCGCGCTGCGGTCCTTCGTCGAAGGGCAGGAGCCCCCGCGCCGCTGAACGGTCAGGCGGCGGGGCGAAGCGCGTCTTCGGCCCGCGCCGTCCGCGACGTCAGTTGCTGGCCTGATCGCCCGTGCCGGCCTTGTCCTTCAGGCTCTGGCCGGCGTGTTCGAGCGCATTGCCGGTCCGGTCCGCCGCCCCGCGCAGGGGAGCCTGGGCCTTGTCGGCGGCGGTGGTCAGGGTGTGGTCGACGACCTCGCCGCCGCGGGTGAATGACCCCTCGCGGGCCGCCAGGACGATCGCGCCCCCGCCCACGACGGCGGCCATCAGGACCGCCAGGGAGACCAGGGAAAAGGCCGGCCGCCTGGCGCGTTCGTCGCGCCTTCCGCGCTCATAGGCGTCGCGCCAGCCGGCTTCGGCCGCCCGGCGCTCTTCGGCCTCGCGGCGGGCCAGGTCGCGCTCGATCTCAGCGCGGTCGGCGTTTCGCTCCGCGGCGGCGGCTTCGCCGTCGACCACGGGATCCGGCGCCGTGCGGCGCCAATCGAACCAGGATCTCATGTTCAATCTCCAGGAACCCAAAGCTCTCCAACCCGAACGAGGTACGGCCGGGGCGGTTCCCCCGGGGCCGCGCCGCCTTCCGTCGGGCGCCCTTTTGCTGTTCTATGGTTGCGTCGCCCGCTTGGGGTGTTGGGAGGCTTGACGATGAGGCTCGCGAACAGCTCGGCGGCCCGCGCCTCGTGTCTGGCGACCGCCCTGTCGGCCGTCGCCCTGCTGGGCGGCTGCGAGAGCGTGCCCAAGGTCCATATGCCGGCGTTCTTCTCGCCGCCGCCCTGCACCGACTTCGCGGTGGCGATCTATTTCGAACCCGACTCCGCCGTGGTGACGCCCGAGGCCAAGGCCCTGATCCGCAGCGCGACGTCCCACGCCCGCCGCTGCCAGGTCAGCGGCGTCGACGTCGTCGGCCTCGCTGACGCGCCGGGCGCCCCGGCCGCCAATCTGCAACTGTCGAAGGATCGCGCCGCCGCGGTCACCGCCGCCCTGGCCGAGGGCGGGCTCGACCACGTGGACATCAACACCACGGCGCTGGGCGACGAAGGCGCCCAGGCCCATGGCGGCGAGGTGCGGCCCATGCGCCGGCGCGTCAACGTCACCTTCCACCTGGCGCCCCGCGTGCGCACCTGACGGGCGGCGCGCCCCGATAAGGAAAGGGCGGCCCGACTGATCAGGCCGCCCAAAGTCTATGCATCATCGAGAAGGGGTGCGGAGACGGCTGACCGGCGTTCGCCGGTCACAAGTCGGGGGGGCGTCGCCGCCTCCGCAAAGTGGAAACGTCATCCCGCGCGGGTTGTTCCAGGCGCGGCTCAACTTTTTTCGAGCCGGCGCCCGTCCGCCCGCGGCCGGCCGGAACAGCGTCACCGTCCCGCACGTTCCTGGACCAGGGAAACTCCAGGAGAGTCACCATGACCGACACCGACGTCACCCATGTCCGCCAGGCCCGTCGCGGCCGCCACGCCTTCATGATCCTGGCGGCGTCCACCGTCCTGGCCCTGGTCGCCGTGTTCGGCGTCTTCGCCTACAGGGGGCACGACCTGCAGGTCGCCGACCACCAGCCCACCAGCAAGGTGGCGCAGGCGCCGGGATCGCCGTCCACCCGCACGCCGCCGGCGGGCTATCCGCAGGCGCAGTAGGCGCCAACGGAAAAGGCCGCCCCCAATCTGGGAGCGGCCCTCGGATCGTCGCGCCCGACACGGGCAAGTGTCGGCCCATGCCGCGCGCCTAGACCACCGATTGGCCCCTCAGGGCCCGGGCCACGAAGCTGAGCACCAGCAGGGCCAGGAAGACGACGAACAGCACCTTGGCCACCAGGGCCGCCGCCGCCGCCAGGACGAAGAAGCCCAGGAAGCCGGCCACGATGGCCAGCAGGGCGAAGATCAGGACCCACCCAAGCATGGCTTGTCTCCTTTCCAGTTGACCGCGGCAGGCCGCGGCTTGTGGAAGGACAACGCCTCTTTCGGGCCGCCGTTCCTCGCCCGAGGGGGCTGGTTCAGGCCGCCTGGCGGGTGCGCCGGGGGTGGAAGAACAGGGCCTGGCCGATCGCCGCCTTCACCGTCTCCGGCTGGAACGGCTTGGTGATCAGGAAGGTCGGCTCGGGCCGCTCACCGGTCAGCAGGCGCTCGGGGAAGGCGGTGATGAAGATCACCGGCACGTCGTGGCGCTGCAGGATGTCCTTGACCGCGTCGATGCCGGACGAGCCGTCGGCCAGCTGGATGTCGGCCAGCACGAGGCCGGGCGTCTGCCGCTGCACGGCCGCCACGGCCTCGCCGCGGGTGGCGGCGATGTCGGTGACCCGGTGGCCCAGTTCCTTGACCAGGGCCTCGATGTCGGCGGCGATCACCGGCTCATCCTCGATGATCAGGATGTCGGTGGCCAGTTCCGCGTCGATCTCGCTCTGGGCGGCGGCGATCAGTTGCTCGACCTCCGTGAAGTCGCATCCCAGGATCACGGCAGCCTCGCTGGGGGTGAACCCTTCCAGCGCGGTGAGCAGGAAGGCCTGTCGCGAGCGGGGCGCCATGCGCATCAGGCGCTGGCCGGCGTCGCCAGCCGCGAGCGCGGTGTCGTCGGCCGGCGATTCCAGGTTCGCGCCGGTGCCGCACCAGATGGCGTGGAAGACCCTGTAGAGGGCCACGCGGGGCGAACTGCCGTTGTCGAGGGAACGCTCGCCGGTGGCGATCGCTTCCAGGGCGACGCGGACGTAGTTGTCGCCCGTGGCCTGGGAGCCTGTGAGGGCGCGCGCGTAGCGTCGGATGTAGGGCAGATGCGGCGCCAGCTTGGCCAGAAGACTCATGATCCCTCCCGAATCGAGGTCGATGCATAGAAGGGCGGCGGCCCGCGAGAGCCGCTGACGCCCCAAACGGCCTTAACGCGACTGTGCGGAAACGGTTCCGGCGCGCAGCGTGCAATCCTACGCCGCGGCCCGCTGGCAGGGAACCCGCCGGGGCTTTTGACGTTAGGGGTGTCGATGTAAACCGATTGGGGGGGCGCTAGGCCTTGCCGCCAGCGCCTTTGGCATGATCAATATCAAGGCCATGAAGCAACCGCCAAAGCGTTCGATGGCGTTCGACGAGGCCCGCCTTCGCCAGCAGGCGATCGGCGCGAAGCTGCGTCAGATGTTCGACGAGGTGGTCAACGAGCCGGTTCCGGACGAGTTTCTGGACATTCTCAGGCGCGCCGACGACAAGACGCCGGAGAACGGCTGATGGGGTCCCAGTTTCAAGGCGGCGCCCGGCCGGCCAAGGGACCTGCGACCGACACGCCGCCGACGGAGCGTCAGCGCGACGAGATTTTCAAGCGCGAGCTCACCGGCCTCATTCCGCAACTGCGCGCCTTCGCCCGAACCCTGGCCGGCGACGCCACCCAGGCCGACGACCTGGCCCAGGACGCCATGATGAAGGCCTGGAGCGCCCGGGAGAGCTTCGAGCTGGGCACCAACATGAAGGCCTGGACCTTCATGATCCTGCGCAACCAGTTCTATTCCGAGAAACGCCGGTCCTGGCGCCAGAGCCAGCTCGACCAGGAAGCGGCCGAGCGGACCCTGGTGGCGCCTGACGATCCCATGGCGCCGGTGGCGTTGGACGAGCTGCGCCAGGGGCTGGGCATGCTGCCGCCCGAGCAGCGCGAGGCCCTGATCCTGGTTGGCGCCGGCGGCTTCGCCTACGAGGAGGCGGCGGCGATCTGCGGCTGTGCGGTCGGCACCGTGAAGAGCCGCGTCTCTCGCGCGCGGCGGGCGCTCGAAGCGGTGCTCGAAGCCGGCGACTACGAGCGCGACGGCGCGCCGGCCGGCGACGCCATGAAGACCATCATGGCCGACGCGGAGCGCTTGAGCGCACAGAATTGAAACCTGTGGGCGCCGATTGGGCCCGCGCGCCCGAAGGCGGCGCGTCCGGCGCGGACCGGCGAACCGCCGTCGTGGAGCCCCGGACGCTGGAGTCCGGGCCGGAGCGCCTTCCCCGCGGCGGATCGAACAGCATCCGGGTGCGCCTGGGCCTGGCGCTGGCCGTCGCCCTTCTGCCGGTCCTGATCCTCAGCGCCTTCCAGTCGGTGCTGGACTTCCAGCGCGAGGCGCACGCCCAGCGCGACATGCTGGCCGCCGCCGCCGAGCGCAGCGCCGCCACCGCCCGGGCCCGCATCGAGGCCGCCGACGTCCTGCTGGAGACCCTGGCGCCCGGCTCGGTGGGCTTCCAGTGCGCCCAGCGGTTGGCCGAGGTGCGTGGCCGCATTCCCGGCTACGCCAACCTGATCCGTTTCGACACCATTGGGCGGGTGGCCTGCGCCGCCGCCACCGCCCCGGCGGACCCCGCGCGCCGGGACCGGGCCTGGTTCCGCGCCCTGTCCCAGGGCCAGCCCGTCACGGTCGCCAGCGACCCGGGGGTCCGTTACGCCGACGAGCCGGCCGTGCTGGCCGCGGTCAGGGCCGAGAACGGCTCCGGCGGCTTCGACGGCGCCCTGGCGGCGGTGATCACCCTGTCCAGCCTCAGGCCCGAGACCGCGGATCGCTCGCTTCCGGCGGGATCCGAAGTGGCCCTGACCGACGCCCAGGGCCGCTACCTCAGCGCCACCACCATCACCGCCTTCCCCGGCAGCCTCGCCGGACGGCTGCCCAAGGCCGGCAAGGCCCTGCTGTGGTTCGGGCGCGATCGTTCGGGCGGGCAGCGGGTGTTCTCGTCGGCGCCGCTGGTGGGCAATGACGTCTATGTGGTCCTGTCGGCGCCGTCGCAGGGGCTCGTCACCTGGGCCTGGATCAATCCGCTGACGGCGCTGGCCCTGCCCCTGGTCGCGTTCACCCTGTCCCTGGCGGCGGTGTGGATCGTCGCCGAGCGCCAGATCATCCGCTGGATCGCCTATCTTCAGCGCATCGCCGCGATCTATGGGCGCGGCCGCTTCAGCATCCATCCCCTGAAGGCCGAGGCCGCGCCGCCCGAGATCCGCGACCTGGCCCAGACCCTCGACCAGATGGCCCAGACCATCTCCGCCCGCGACGCCGCCCTGCGCGACAGCCTGGCGCAGAAGGACGACCTGATGCGCGAGATCCATCACCGGGTGAAGAACAACCTGCAGGTCATCTCGTCGCTGCTCAACATGCAGCAGCGCTCGCTGGCCGATCCGGCCGCCCGCATGGCGATGTCCGACACCCGCATGCGGATCGCGGCCCTGGCGCTGATCTACCGGTCGCTCTACCAGGGCCCCGATCTGAAGCGCGTGGACCTGCGCGACTTCCTGGACGAGCTGATGGCTCAGATCCTGTCCGGCGACGCCGTCGCCGCCGCGCCGATCCGCACCGAGCTGTCCATCGATCCCCTGGTCATCGATCCGGATCGCCTGGCGCCCCTGGCCCTGTTCGCGGTGGAGGCGATCAGCAACGCCCGCAAGCATGGCGTCGGCGAGCATGGCGGTGAGTTCAGCGTGGTGTTCCGGGTGCGCGGCGAACAGGCCGAGTTCAGCATCAGCGACGCCGGCTCGGGCGGCGGCGAACCGACCCTGCCGCCGGTGGTGGGCCAGGGGGTGGGCCGTACGCTGATGACCGCGTTCGCCCGCCAACTGCGCGGGGAGGTGGACTTCGCCCGCAACGACAAGGGCGGCATGACCACGCGCCTGCTCTTCCCCACCCCCGCCCTGCACGTGGCGGCCCCCTAGGTCGCGAGCGCGTCTCGCCCCCTTCGTCGAAACCCGAGCCACCGCCATGCTCCGGGACGCCGGGCTGGACCTGCGCGGCGCTTTGGCCTACGGCCGATCGCCTGCGCCAGAGGGGCTCTCATGCATCCCGCCTCCGCCTTCGCCCGTGACGACGCGCACGGCCTGCTGGACTTCGTCGCCGACAGGGGCTTCGCCGTGCTGGCCGCCCAGGGGCCGCGGGGCCCGATCACCGCCCATGCGCCCGTGCTGATCACGGACGGCAGGATGCGGTTTCACCTGTCGGCCAACAACCGCATGGTCTCCGCGTTGGCGGCGCAGCCGCGGCTGGTGGCGGTGGTCACCGGTCCCGACGCCTATGTCAGCCCCGACTGGTACGCCGCCGCTGACCAGGTTCCGACCTGGAACTACGTGGCGGCGGAGATCGAGGGCGAGGCCCGGGCGCTGGATCGGGCCGGCGCGGCCGCCCTGCTGGATGACCTGTCCGCCCATTTCGAGGCGCGCCTGGCGCCCAAGCCGCCCTGGACGCGCGCCAAGATGACGCCCGCGCGGTTCGAGGCTCTGCTGGGCGCGATCCAGGCCTATGAGGTCGCCATCGACCGTCTCGAAGGGACCTGGAAGCTGTCGCAGAACAAGCCGGCCGAGATCGCCCGCGTGGCGGACAGCCTGGATCGGGTCGCCGAGCCGGGGGCGCGGGAAATCGCCCGGCTGATGCGGGAAATCTAGGCCGCCGCCGCCGCGCGGGCGGCGGGGTTGCGCCGATAGAAGCCGGGCTGGCCGGGGATCGGGGTGAAGGCGTCGCCGGCGGCCTCGGCCGTCTCCTTGGCGCCCAGGACCAGCACGCCGTCCTCGGGCAGCACCAGGGTCAGGTCTTCCAGCACCTTCTTCTGGTAGGGCGCCTCGAGGCCAGACAGGACGTTGCGGCAGAAGACCACGTCCCAGCGGCCCACGGCGCCGAGGCCGGCGATCAGGTTCAACCGACGCCAGCGGACCATGCGACGGATATCCGGCGACAGGCGCCACATGTCGTCGGTCTTTTCGAAGTGCTTGATCAGCAGGCGGATCGGCAGGCCGCGCTGGACCTCGAACTGGCTGTAGACCCCGCTCTGGGCCTTCTCGAGCGCCCGGGCGGAGATGTCCGACGCCGCCAGCTCGATGCGCACGGAAGGATCCTCGGCGCGCATCATCTCGGCCAGCATGGCCAGGGAGTAGACCTCCTGGCCCCCTGCGCAGGCCGCGCTCCAGACCTTGACCGGCTCGCCGCCGCGGGCGCGCGACAGGGCGGGATAGACCTCGTTGCGGAAGGTCTCGAAGGGCGCGCGGTCACGGAAGAAGGCGCTTTCGCCCTGGGTCATGGCCTCCACCACGCCCCAGATCAGCGGCTCCTCGCGCTTGGCGCGGATGGCGGCCAGCAGGTCGGGGATGGAGGCGAAGTTCTCGCGCCGGGCCACAGGGGCCAGGCGGCTCTCGATGAGGTAGGTCTTCTCGGCCGAAACCTTGAGGCCGGCGCGGGCGCGGCACAGCGAAATGACCAGGCTGATGTCGTCGGGTCTCACAGCCCGACCTCCGCGAACTTGGCTTCGATGATGTCGCCGTCGAAGGGCTTCATGATGTACTCGTCGGCGCCGGCGTCGAGGGCCTCCTCGATGTGCGCCACGTCGTTCTCGACGGTGCAGAAGATCACCACGGGCGCGTCGCCGCCCGGTTCGGCGCGCAGCTTGCGCAGGAATTCCAGGCCGCCCATCACCGGCATGTTCCAGTCCAGCAGGATGGCGTCCGGCATGGCCGCGCGGCACCAGGCCAGGGCCTCCATGCCGTCGGCGGCCTCGGCGATCTCGAAGCCCAGGTCTTCCAGGATGCGGCGCGCCACCTTGCGGATCACCCGGCTGTCATCGACGACAAGGCAGGTCTTCACGGCGAGGGCGCTCCAAGGCGATGCCCGACGCGGACATCAGGCCGTTTGTGCGGCCGCTTTGGTTAAGGAGCGGTATGGGGAAGGCGTTATCCCCGGGAATTTTAGGCGGGCACCACGGCCTGGAAGGTGATTTTCTCCTCGCCCGGGATGATCGCCACCTCGCCGCCCGCCGACGTGGTCAGGGCGTAGAGGTAGTAGGCTTGCACCCAGCGTCCCGCCAGGCCCTCGCCCATGGGCTGGCCGGCCATGCCCGCGGCGATGTCGGGATGCAGGCGCACGCGCGGCCCCTGGGCCTCGACCAGCACCACCATGCGGTCGCCCTCGCGGCGCGTGCTCGCCCGCGCCAGGCCGCCGGTGGCCAGGGCGCCGGCGGCGATCTGCAGCAGGTTCAGCAGCGCGCGGGCGGCCGACTTGGGCAGCTGCGGCTCGTCCACAGCCCAGTCCAGGTCCGGCCGCACATGGGCGAAGACGCCCTTGGCCAGGCCCTCCAGCTCGCGCGCGTCGAACACGTCGGCGCTGGCGTAGGATCCGAACGCCACGCGCGCGAAGGTCAGCAGGTCCACCAGCTTGCGCGCCGAGGTCTCGATGAGGTTCATGGCCTCGTCGCGCATGTCCTTGGCGCTGGGGTCCTCCAGCAGGTCCAGGCCCGAGACGATGCCGCTGGCCGGGCTCATGAAGTCGTGGCACAGGCGCGCCGCCAGCTTGGCCGCCAGGTCGTCGGCGCTCACGGCGGCGGCGGTCGCGGGCTGTGCAGGCGCGGACTGGGCGGTCGCGGTCTCGGAAACGGAAGGGGCGGCATCGGTCATCGCGGGCGACCTTCACCTGATTTGGCGCTTTGGCAAACGGTGGGCGCCCCGTAAGAAGGCGCCGATGCATTCCTTCTTAGAACCGGGCGTCATCGTGCGCCATCCCGACCGCACGGACTGGGGCGACGGCCAGGTCCAGTCGGTGGCCGGCCACAAGGTGACGGTCAATTTCGAGAACGCCGGCAAGCACGTCATCGACTCCGACGTCGTGCACCTGGCCGTGGTCAGCCCCGACCCGAGGCCGGACGCATGAGCGGCGGCGCGCAGATCGGCGACATCCTGGCCGAGATCGTGGAGGAGGCTTCGCGCCTCATCCTGCCGCTGTGGCGCTCGGGCCTGACGGTCCACGCCAAGGCCGACGAAAGCCCGGTCACCGAGGCGGACCGGCGGGGCGAGGCCCTGATCCTGAAACGCCTGGCCGAGCGCTTCCCCGATACGCCGGTGATCTCGGAAGAGGACGCCAGCGAGTTCGGCACCCCCGACTCCATCGCCGAGCGGTTCTTCCTGGTCGATCCCCTGGACGGCACCAAGGCCTTCGTCCGCGGCGACCCGCACTTCACAGTCAACATCGGACTGATCGAGCGCGGCCGACCGGTGGCCGGCGCCGTGGCCGCCCCGCCCAGCGGCGAGGTGTGGTTCACCCGGGGCGGCGTGGCCCTGAAACGCCAGATCGGCGAGTCGAACGGCGCCCCGGTGCGGGCCCGGCCCTGGCCCAAGGGCGAGGCCATCGCGCTCATCAGCCACACAATGAAGGTGGAGACGGCCGACAAGCTCGCCGAACAGTACGGCTTCGACATCCGCGAGCCGATGGATTCGTCCATCAAGCTGTGCCGCATCGCCGAGGGCGCCGCCGACATCTATCCGCGCCACGGCCCGACCATGGAGTGGGACATCGCCGCCGGCCACGCGGTGCTCGAGGCGGCCGGCGGCTCGCTGCTGACGCCCGAGGGCGAGGCCTTCGCCTACGGCAAGGCGACCGAGGGCTTCAAGAACGGCTGGTTCGTGGCGCGCGGTCGCTAAAGCCCCGCGCGCGCCGTCACTTGCGCGTCCAGCCGCCGTCCAGCGGGCGGTAGTAGTAGCCGGGGGGCAGGCGGGCGATCACCTGCTGGGCCGCGGCCTGGGCGGCGTTGATCTCCGACACGCCGGTCTTGGCGGCGATGGCCCGGTAGGCGTCGCCGCGGCCGGCGTTGATGGTGGCCACGGCCGCCTTCAGCTGGGCGTCCGACGAGGCCGAGACGAAGCCCAGCAGGCCGTCGCCCTGTTCGCCGACGATGCCCTTGGCCTTGGCGGCGTCCACCACGGTCTTGGCGGCGGCGATGTCGGCCGAGGCCGGCTGGGCGAGGGCCGTGGCGGCCGGCAGGGCGGCGCCCAGGGCGAGCCCGGCGGCGAAAGCGGCGAGGATGTTGCGCGTTCCCATGGCGGCGGTCCTAGAAGAGGTTCGGGTTCTGCTGGATCAGGGTCTGGACTTCCTTGTCCAGCCTGATGCGCACGTCGGCGTCCAGCTTGGCGTTGATGGTGATCGGGTCGACCTTGACGTGGATCGTCGGCGCGCAGGCGCTGAGGGCCACGAGGCCGGCGGCGACGAGCGATAGGCGTGGGATCATGGCGTCGGTCTTCCTTGTTCGTGGGGCACTCTAGGGCCGGGCGGTCTGAACGGCAGCTGAATTGTCCTGGCTCCAAAGGGCCGACAGCGACCGCATCAGCTCGTCGAAATTCAGTGAAGTGTCCAGGTTGAGGTCGATCGGCGTCCCGGAGGGGAGGGGGATCGCCTTCTGGAACGCCTTGCCGCTGATCACGTCCGGCAGGGAAAGGACCGCCTCCTGGCGCTTGGGCGGATCGAATCGCCCCTTGATCCGGAAGGCCATGCCGAGCCGTCCGTTCGGCTGGCTGGCGACATCCGCCTCCAGGGTGTCGAAGGCGAGGTTCTCCAGCGCCTGGTAGGCCAGGTCCTGCACGGCGTTGACGGCCGGCCCGGTGGAGGCGTTCGCGCCGCCCGTCTTCAGGCCCGTCAGCGCCGAGCGGGCGATGGAGATGCGTCCCGGCTGCGCCGCCGTGATGTGCCCCTGCAGGAAGCGAAAGCCCCCCGGCCCGAGTGTGAACGGCAGGCGGCCGTCGACGACCATCTCGATCTTGACGCTGTCGGCCAGGCTCGAGGCGGCGAGGATGACGCCCAGGTCCACCTTCGACAGCAGAAGGGCGCCCTCCAGATCGGCCTTGTCGTCGAAGGCGATGCGCATCGGCTCCAGGCTGATCCGGCCCTTGGCCGCGGCAGCGTCGGCCGTGTCGACCGACACGCCGCCCGCGTCGATCTGGAACGCCGCCGCGCCGTCGGACAGGGGCGCCACGGCGTCGTCGATGGACTTGACCGTCAGCGTCTGCCCCGGCGCGGTCTCCAGGGGGGCGAGGCTGGTCAGGCGGAGGGTTCCCGCCACGCCTCGCACCGCGCCCATGGGGCTCTTGAAGTCGAGGCCGGCGGTGGCGAACTGGCCGCCGCTGGTCATGCCCTTGGGCGTCCAGTCGAAGCGACCCTCGAAGTCGACCTTGCCTTCGGCGTCACGGGCGAAGGCGGCCAGGGGGCTGATCGACGCCGGCTGCAGCCCGCCCTTCACGAAGGCGACGCCGTCGGCCCGCACCTCGGCATGGCCGGCGCCGGTGCGCAGGTCATGGGCCAGGCTGACGTCCGCCAGCCGCCGCGCCGCGGCGGTCCCGGCCTGGAAGCGGCCCTGGATGCGCTCGCCGGCGATGGTCAGGCGCCCCTCGGCGGTGACGGCGTTGAAGCGGCTTGCGGCGGCCGTGTCCTCGGCCTGGACGGCGGCCAGCTCGACAGAACCCTCCACGCCGGGGCTTCCGCCGTTCAGGGCGAACCGGCCCGCGCCGTGGGCGAGGCGGACATTGGCCTGGGCAAGCGCGCCGCCCGCCTGTTCGAACCGCCCGGCCAGCGCCCAGCGACCGCCCTGCGCGGTGAGCAAGGGGGTGTCGGTTGGGCAAAGCCTCGCCGACACCGCCTCGGCGTCCTGCCCGGCCAGGCCCACCGACTTTGCGGTCACCGCCGCGCAGTCAGCCAGGGTGAAGCGGGTCGATGCGCCGGACAGGGCCAGCGTGCCGCGCGCCTCGACCACGGCGCCGCGGGCCGGCCCGGCGTCGCCCGAGGCCTTCAGCGCCAGGGCGGCTTCGCCGCCGCCGCCGGCCACGCGCCAGCTGGCGGCGCGGATCATGGCCTCGGGCAGGCCGCCGCCCTTCAGGTTCACCTCGAAGGCGCCGGACGCGGCGCCGCCGGCGGTCCGGACCAGGGGACCGTCCTGGACCGGCGAGAGGACGACGGCGGCCCCGCTGGCGGCGGTCAGACGCACGGGCGCGCCAGCCGTCAGGGTCAAGGCGCGCCAATCGCCGACCAGGCGCAAGGCGGGGGCCGCCAGGGTGAAGCGCCGAGCCGCCCGGCTCAGGGCCGTCCCGTAAGCGGGATTGGCGGCGGCCAGCGCCCGCTCCAGCGTCGCCGCAGGGCCGGAATCGACGGCGCCGGACGCGTTGAGGTCGCCCCGCAGATCGAGCCCCTTGTCGCCCATGCGCCCGGCCAGGGCCAGGCGCGCGCCGCTCAGCCCCGCGCCTCCCCGCGCCAGGGCGCCCGCCCGCGCCTGCCCGTTCACGGTCATGCTCCAGGTTGGCGAAGGGCCGCCATTCAGGGCCAGGTTCGTCAGGTCGAGATCGGCTGCCACCCCCGTGGCGCGCGCCTGCGCGGCTTGCAGCGCCTCGATGTTCAGCCGCGCGTGGCCCCGGCCCGTCGCGCGCCAGCCGCCGGCGTCGGCGCCCACGGCGCCGTCGAAGCTGGCGTGCAAGATCGCGCCGCGAGCGATGGGGCCACCGGCGCCCAGGTTTGCGGCGGCGATCTCCGCCGTCAGGCTGGCCGGCCCGCCCGCGGACAGGTCGGCGGGCAGGCTCGCACCCAGGCTGAGGCGCGCGTCGTGAGCGACGAAGCCGCCCAGGCGGGCCTCGCCGAGGGGCGCCTGGGCCTGGAGCTTCAGGGCGCTTCCCGTGCGCGTGGCCATGATCGGCCCGCCATCGGTCGTCAGGACCGCGCCATCGCGGGCCAGCCGCGCCGGTTCGATCATCCCCTGCAGGGCTTTCAAGGCCCCGTTCTCCACCACGGCGTCGGCGCGCGCGGCCAGGGGACCGTAGGGCGTCTGCAGGCGGACAAGGCCATCCTGCACGACCACCTGCGGCGGGGGGTGGCGCGGGTTGGCCGGCCGGCTCAGGAAGTCGCGCACCAGGGCCGTCATTGACCCGTAGCTGAGGCGCTTGCCGTCCCACCGTATGGCGATCTGTGGCCGCACGAGGCGCACCGAGCGGGTCACGACCTCCAGCGGCTCGCCGTTCCAGGGGCCGGTCACGGCATAGCGGACATCGACCTCGTCGACGCTCAGGTCCGGCGCCGCCGGATCGCCCAGCCGCACGCGGGCCTTCAGCCCGGTCAGGGTCAGCTCGCGAACCTCCAGAGCCGAGGCGACGCCCTGGCCCTTCAGCCAGGACCGGGCCAGGGCGCGGGCGATCAAGTTGCGGCTCACCGCCACCGCCAGGAGGGCAAGGGCGAGCACCGCGGTCACGATAGCAAGCGCCAACAGCCATGGCCGCCGCTTCGCGGGCCTTGTCGACGCCGTCGTCATGCCTTGGTCGGGGTTGCGAAGGTCAAGTCAGGGGATGGATGGCGAAGTAGCCCCAGAAGCCGGTGGCGAAGAAGATCGCCCAGATCCAGACGAAGGGCCGGATGACGTCGATCGGACTGTCCATGCGCGCCTGTCTCACGGCGTATGTCCTTGTTCGCGAGCGCCCCTGATCTTTCAACGTCCGCCGGGCAAGCCGGTTTCGTCATGGTCAAGGCTGCCATGATTCGGCCACGGTTCGCGCCATGCGCGAGCGCCAAACGGGACCGTCGAACCGTGGGTCCCAAATGCGGCGCGGCGATGGCGGCGCCCTTGCGCCGCCGCGCATGACGCGCCAGATGCCATGAACCGCGCCGGCTTCAGGGTCGCGGACGCCAGACCGAGGAGACCCGCAGGCATGACCGAACCCGCCGCCTACACCCCACCCGCCGTCTGGACCTGGAACAAGGAGAACGGCGGCCGCTTCGCCAACATCAACCGGCCGATCGCCGGCCCGACCCACGACAAGGACCTGCCGCGCGGGCGCCACCCGCTGCAGCTCTATTCCCTGGCGACGCCCAACGGCATCAAGGTGACGGTGATGCTGGAGGAACTTCTCGCGGCCGGTCATGCGGGTGCGGAATACGACGCCTGGCTGACGGTGATCAGCAATGGCGACCAGTTTTCCTCGGGCTTCGTGGCGGTCAACCCCAACTCCAAGATCCCGGCCCTGATGGACTACAGCGGCGACAAGCCGATCCGGGTGTTCGAAAGCGGCGCCATCCTGATCCACCTGGCCGAGAAGTTCGGCGCCTTCCTGCCCACCGAGCCCGGCGCGCGGGCCGAGTGCCTGTCGTGGCTGATGTGGCAGATGGGCAGCGCCCCCTACCTGGGCGGCGGCCTCGGCCACTTCTACGCCTACGCCCCGTTCAAGATCGAATACGCCATCGACCGCTTCGCCATGGAGGTGAAGCGCCAGCTCGACGTGCTCGACCGCCGCCTGGCCGAGGCCGAGTACCTGGGGGGCGACGCCTACACCATCGCCGACATGGCGGTCTGGCCCTGGTACGGCGCCCTGGCCAAGGGCGCGCTCTACGGCGCCGGCGAGTTCCTGCAGGTCCAGGAGTACAAGAACGTGCTGCGCTGGACCGACGCCATCGCCCAGCGCCCGGCCGTCAAGCGCGGGCGGATGGTCAACTGCGCCTGGGGCGATCCGGCTGGCCAGCTGCACGAGCGCCACGACGCCAGCGACTTCGAGACCAAGACCCAGGACAAGATCGCGGCCGCCGCCAAATAGGCGGCCCCGCCGGGTCAGTCGCCGCAACGGATTCTTCAAGCCTGGCCGCCACCATGTCCCGACATCGGGGGTACGGCGGCGAACATGGACGCAAGCGTGGATCTGGGCGCAAGGCGAGAGAGCGCTCTCGCCCGGGGGCTCGAGCGCCTGTTCCGAGAGATCGCCCGCCGCCTCGTGGCGCCGGACGGCGGCCTGACCGGCGTGCCGTCTTCGGTGGTCCTGGCCGCCGCCGCGGTTCCCTTCGCCGGCTGGCTGGCGCCGTCGATCTGGCTGTCGGCGATCGTCGCGCTTTCGGTGGGCGAAGGCGTCTGGCGTCGCCGCGCCCGGGCCAGGCTGGCGGCCGCCCCGGCCCCCGCCGGGCGATCCGAACCCCTCAATCCCTTCACCTGGCTGATCAGCGCCGGCTTCTCTGTGGCGGCGATGTACCTGGTGGTGTTCTTCACCGGCGCCGCCCAGACCCTGGGGGTCACCCTCTACGGGGTGGTGATGTTCCAGATCCTGGCCCGCGACTACGCCCAGCCGCGGCGCCTGGCCGCCAACCTGTCTGCGCCCATCCTTTCGATGGTCTTCGTGCAGACCTTCGCGGCGATCCTGATCTTCCAGCGCGGCGTCCCCTGGCAGATGGTCACCCTGCTGGCCAGCCCGCTGATCGTGTTCCGGGCCTTCCGCGCGGTGCAGTACAACCTGACCAACAGCCATCGGCTGGAGCGCGAGGCCCTGGCCCAGCTCGGCGACAGCGAGGCGCGCTATCGCCTGCTCGCCGAGCGGTCTCCCGACATCATCCTGCGCTATGACCTCGCCGGACGGGTGGAATACGTGTCCCCCGCCACCCGCCTCTATGGCTACGAGCCGTCCCAGGTGGTGGGCCGCAACGTCACCGAGTTCCTGGCCCCGGGCGACAAGGCCCGCAGCGACGCCTTCATGGCGACCCTCGCCGCCGGCGCGCCCCTGCCCCAGGGCGAGGAGAACGTCTGGCGCAGCTGGGCCGCGGACGGCCGGATGGTCGCCTTCGAAGGCGCGACCTCCATCCTCGTCGACGACCAGGGCCGGCGGATCGGCGCCATGGCGGTCCTGCGCGACATCACCGCCCGCCAGGCCCTGGAGGCCGAGCTTCGCGACAAGCGCGCCGAGGCCGAGGCCGCCGCGGTCGCCAAGAGCCAGTTCCTGGCCAACATGAGCCACGAGATCCGCACCCCCCTGACGGGCGTGATCGGTTTCGCCGGCCTGCTCGAGGCCATCCCCGACCTGCCCGACCAGGCGCGCCGCTATGCCGGCCGCATCCACAAGAGCGCCGACGCCCTGCTGCTGGTGGTCAACGACGTGCTCGATTTCTCCAAACTCGAAGCCGGGCAGGTGGAGATCGAGCGCCGGCCCATGGACCCCCGCGCCGTGGTGGAAGAGACCGTGGATCTGATCCGCGACCAGGCGGCCGCCAAGGGCCTGGCCCTGCGCGTGGAGGCCGGGCCGGAACTGCCCGCGGCGCTGCTCGGCGACTGCGCGCGCCTGCGCCAGGTTCTGCTGAACCTGCTGACCAATGCCGTGAAGTTCACCGCGACCGGCCAGATCACTGTCACCGCCGGCTATGACGGCGGGCGCCTGCGCGTGGCCGTGCGCGACACCGGCGTCGGAATTCCGGCCGAGCTGGCCGGGCGGCTCTTCCAGCGGTTCTCCCAGATCGATGGATCCAACAGCCGCCAGCACGGCGGCAGCGGCCTGGGCCTGGCCATCTGCAAGGGCCTGGTGGAGCGCATGGGCGGCGAGATCGGGGTCGACAGCCAGACCGGCGTCGGCTCGACCTTCTGGTTCACCGTCGACGCGCCCGAGGGCGAGGCGGAGGCCGAAGCCCCCGTCGCCGCGGCCCAGTCGCCGGTTGGCGCCGCGGGGGTGTCCAGCCCGGCCAGCGAAGGCGCCCTCCGCCTGCTTGTGGTGGACGACGTGGCCGTCAATCGCGAGCTGGTCTCGATCATGCTGGCCCCCTTCGACGTGCGCATCGTCGAGGCCGCCAGCGGGCCGGCCGCCCTGGACGCGGCCAGCGCGGCGCCCTTCGATCTGATCCTGATGGACCTGCAGATGCCGGGCATGGACGGCATGGCGGCGGCGGCCGCGATCCGCGCCGCCCCGGGCCCCAACCGCGCCACGCCGATCGTGGCCCTGACCGCCAACGTCCTGCCCAGCCAGGTGGAGGCCTGCCGCAAGGCGGGCATGGACGACCACATCGGCAAGCCCATCGCGCCCGAAGAGCTGCTGGGCAAGATCGCCCGCTGGACCACGCGGGCGGCCGCCTGAAGTCCGTCTGAAGTCCGCCCACCGGGACGATGTTCCGAGCGGCGCCCGGCATGTCCCCGATTTCGGGGTATCGCAGCGCGCGGCCCCCAAGACGAATGCTTGTTGACTTAACCGTCCGGCCACACGATGGGCGGGTTTCCCAGTTGTTCCGCGTCGTTCGAAGATGCCCCATTCACCCGCGCCCGATGACGCCGCCGCCGCCCGCCGCGTGGAGCTCGAGCGGTTCCTTATCCACATGATCGCGGTGGTCGAGGCGGGGCGCACCAATGGCCTCGATCCCAAGCTCAAGGCCCAGGGCCTGACCACCCCCGCCATCCGGGCGCTGGCCTGGATCCAGGCCAGCCCGGGCACGACCATGACCGACCTGGCGGCCGGGGTGTTCATCGACAGGACCACCCTGACCCGCACCATCGACAACCTGGTCAAGGACGGCTTCGTGGTCCGGGGCGGCGGCCATAGCGACCGGCGCAAGGTCACCTTGACCATCACACCCTCGGGCTCCGCCCTCTGCGCCCTGGGTCACGACATCATCGACCAGCACAACCAGGCCATCGCCGGCCTCGTGGACCTCGATGCCCTGACCGTCGTCAACCGCGCCCTCCTGCAGCTCCACAAGGCCTTCGTCGCCGACGAGCGCATCCGCAACGTCCATACCGGGCGCGCCCAGTCTCCCCAACCTTGAGCATTCCAATCCGTTCGGCCGCCGTGTAGGTTGCGCGTCCTTTCGGTCGCCTCGTGTTCCGGCTCCTCGGGTCCGGACTGGCGCGCGCCCTCTGGGTCAGCGTGTTCCGCGGACGGAAGTCGATGTTGTAGCTCAGGGGTAGAGCATCCGGGAGAACCGGAAGGTCGGGGGTTCGAAGCCCTCCAGCATCTCCAACGACTAGCTCATTGGGTAGAGCACAAGATTTTGGATCTTGCGGTAGAAGGTTCGAATCCTTCGTCGTCTTCATTCGCCTGAACAGCGAACCAATCCGGGAAGCCGGTCGCTTCCCAGCCGGGCGATCCGGCTTCGGGCTTCGGCCCGGAGATCGGGCCGAACGGCAGCTTCGAGGGCGCCCTGCGTTCGCGCGGATACCGCCCGTAGGACCGGGCCCGGGCCCCAGGCTCCGGCGTCGACCGCTCC
Organism: Pseudomonadota bacterium; assembly: GCA_018241335.1. GTDB lineage: Bacteria > Pseudomonadota > Alphaproteobacteria > Caulobacterales > Caulobacteraceae > Acaudatibacter. The sequence continues at coordinate 5,908 of JAFEEA010000039.1, read as the reverse complement.
GGCGGGCGGCGGCCGCAACCTGACGGCGGGGCCGGGTCCCTCGGGCTCAAGCGCGGACCCGTCTCCTCGTCGCGGGCGGCGACCGGCGACCTCTTTCTCTTACGGCCTTCAGGGGGTTTCCATGGCCTGGTCACTGCACTGGTTCAAGACGGTCGTCCGGGACGACGAGCGCGGCCTGCTGACCCGTGACGGACGCTTCGAGCGCCTACTGGGGCCCGGCGAGTTCCGCGCCTTCGACCCCGAGCGCCGCCTGGCTGTCGAGACGGTGAAGGTGGTGCGCGCCGAATTGCCGGTGGAACGCGCCCTGATGCTGTCGCGGCTGAAGCCCGAGATCGCCGACAACTTCAAGATCGTCCAGGTTGGGCCGAACCAGGTCGCCATCGTCGCCTTCGACGGCGAGCCCAAGCAGATCCTGGGCGCCAACATCGCCCGCGCCTTCTGGGCGTCCGTGACCGATGTCTCGGTCGAGCTGATCGACACTGCGGCCCAGCTGCGCGTCGAGCGCCGCCACCTCGACAAGATCGATTCCGCCAAGACCGCCAGCGTGGTCTCGGCCGTCGTCGAGCCGCACGAGGCGGCCCTGCTGATCGTGGACGGCGAGGTTCGCGAACGCCTGACGCCGGGGCGGCACGCCTTCTGGGCGGTGGCGCGGACCGTGACCGTGGCCAAGGTGGACCTGCGTCCGACGCCGCTGGAAGTCACGGCCCAGGAAATCCTGACCAAGGACCGCATCGCCATCCGCGTGACCTTGACCGCCTTCTTCCGCGTCACCGATCCGGAAAAGGCGGTGCTGGCCAGCGCCGACCTCGCCAACACCATCTACCGGCTGGTGCAGTTCGCCATCCGCGAGGCGGTGGCGATCAGGACCCTGGACGAGATCCTGGCCGCGCGGGACTCCATCGACACCGAGGTCCGCGCCTTCGTCGCCGAGCGGGTCGCGGCCCTGGGCGCGGAGATCGGCGAGATCGGGGTCAAGGACGTCATCCTGCCGGGCGAGATCCGCGACCTCCTCAACAAGGTCGTCGAGGCCGAGCGGGTCGCCAAGGCCAACCTCATCCGCCGCCAGGAGGAGACGGCCGCCACCCGCTCGCTGCTCAACACAGCGCGACTGATGGAGGACAACCCCCTGCTGCTGCGGCTCAAAGAGCTGGAGGCGCTCGAACGGCTGGTGGAGAAGGTCGGCAAGATCGACCTCCACGCCGGCGAGAACGAGCGGGGGCTGCAGGCGCTACTGTCCGGCCTCTACCAGTTGCAGGGTCCGGACGGCGCCGAGTCGGCCTAGGCGTCAGTCAGCCGGGACCAGCCGCACCGGATCGATCGGGGTGCCGCCCATGTAGTGGTCGCCCAGAACCTGCCAGCCTTCCATGGCCATGACCGCCGGGATGACCAGGGCGCCCTCGTCGTCGCGGCCGGCCTTGGCGAGGTCCAGCTTGGCCAGGGGCACGCGGCGGGTGCGCGAGGGGGTGTCGGCCACGGTGATGAACGCGCCTGCCTCCCCGACTTCCAGCGCCGGATCGGCCATGAACACCGACAGCATGCCGCCGTGCGCCTGGAAGCGCAGCTCGCCCTGGAACCCGGTCCGGCCCGTGGGCCGCCCCTCGGCGTCCAGCGCCAGGGCCTCGCCGGGCGCGCCTTCGAAGCTGAAGGTCCCGTCGGCGCCGCGCGTCGCGCCGGCCCCGGCCTCGATGGTCCCGCCGGACCCTTCCACATACCCGCGGAAACTCTGCTTCACGCCCCAGTTCAGCGTCACGGCCATGGTGTCGATCCCCCTAAGCTCCGACCCCATCTAAGGCCTCGCCCGCCAAACGCCAGGGGTCCCGCGCGCGCCAAGCCATCGGTTCGCGCGGAACGGGTATAGGACTATGATAGACGCCGGGTCGAACGGCCGGGCGTGTCGACCCTTCAGGGAGGCAGGCGCCATGTGGGCGAAGATCGGCCTGGTCGCGGTCATGCTGTTCGGGGCTTCGGCGAACGCCGCCCCCCACGACGTCGGCAAGCGGCCCCCTGGGGCGTTCAGCTACTACATGCTCTCCCTGAGTTGGGAGCGCGGCTACTGCGACACCGCCCCCCACCCGGATGGCGGCGAATGTTCGCATCCCCAGGGTTTTGTTCTGCATGGGCTGTGGCCCGAACTGGACGGCGGCGACTATCCCACCGCCTGCAGCCGGCGCGCCCTGCCGTCGGCCGAGCGCAAGCGGTCCCAGGGGCTCTATCCCAATCCGGCCCTCATCACCCACGAGTGGAGCAAGCACGGGACCTGCTCGGGCCTGTCGCCGGCGGCCTATTTCGACCTCTCCCGCGCCGACCTCGCCCGAGTGGCGATCCCCGACGCCTACCATACGCCGCGCGTATTGCCGGCCGGCGAGGCGGCGGCCCTTCGCCAGGCACTGTTGGCCGTCAACTCCGGCCTTCCAACGGATGGCGTGCGGACCGTCGTCTCGCACGGGGAGATCGTTGAGGTGGACGTCTGCCTCACCAAGGCCGGCGCGTTTCGTCCGTGCTGAAGGGCGCCGGCCGGGGCCTGGTCCTTGCCATGGGCCTCGCCCTGGAAGCCACGGCGGCCTGCGCCGCGCCGGCGGCGAACGGAGCGGCCCAGGGCGAGGCCGGGATCGACCTGAACGCCCCGACGCTGACCCTGGTCGGACGGTTCCTGTCGCGGCGACAGGTCGACAGCATAAGCTTGTCGGCCGACGTCATCGAGGTCTCCTGGGCGCTCCGATTCCAGCCCGACGCCACTCCGGGGCGGCCAATCGAGGTTCTGGGCTATGCGCGCGATTGCCCCGCGGACCCGCCCGGCGACGGCGCCTACCGCATCCGGCTGGAGCGGCGGCGCTATGCTCTCGCTCTACGGGGGGCGCAGACCGCCGAGGACTTCAGCGGTCTGACCGGATTGGTCGTCACCGCCTGCCAGCGGGTCGCCCCCTAGAGCTTGCCTTGCAAGGTGCGCCCAGCGGTCGCCTACACCGGGTTCCGGGCGATCAGCTGGCGGGCGATGATGATGCGCTGCATCTCGTTGGTGCCTTCGCCGATCATCAGCAGGGGCGCGTCGCGGTAGAGGCGCTCGATCGGGTATTCCTTGGAATAGCCATAGGCGCCGTGGATGCGCATGGATTCGGTGGCCACCTCGAAGGCGGTCTCGGTGGCGAACCACTTGGCCATGCCGGCCTCCAGGTCCACACGCCCGCCCTTGTCGTAGGCGCGGGCGGCGTCTTCCACCAGCAGCTCCGAGGCGCGGGTCTTGGCGGCCATCTCGCCCAGCTTCAGCTGGATCGCCTGGTGCTGGGCGATGGGCTTGCCCATGGTGGTGCGGGTCTGGGAGTAGGCCACCGCCTCCTTCAGGGCGCGGCGGGCGATGCCCACGCCCCGGGCGGCGACGTTGACGCGGCCGATCTCCAGCCCGCCGGTGGCCATCAGGAAGCCCTTGCCTTCCTCGCCGCCAACCAGGCCCATGGCCGCGTCGACGCGGTAGTTGTCGAAGGTGATCGGGCCGGTGTCGATGCCGCGATAGCCGAGCTTGGGCAGCTTCTTGCCCCGGATCACGCCCGGCAGCTCGGCCTCGGTGGCCATGTCGCGGGTGGGGCAGATCAGCATGGTCATGCCCCGGTGGCGCGGATTGGCCTCGGGGTCGGTCTTGACCAGCACCGCCAGGATGTCGCCCTCCAGCGCGTTGGTGATCCACAGCTTGGGGCCGTTGACCACATAGTCGTCGCCGTCGCGGCGGGCGACGGTGCGGATGCCCTGCAGGTCGGTGCCGGCGTCCGGCTCGGTGAGGGCCAGGCCCCCGCGCAGCTCGCCGGTGGCGAAGCGGGGCAGCCAGTGGTCCTTCTGCGCCCGGGTGCCGAACTTCTGGACGATCAGGGCCATCATCAGGTGGGAGTTGAAGAAGCCGGTCAGGCTCATCCACTCTTCCGAGATGCGCGCGACGATGCGCGAATAGGTCAGGGCGTTGAGGCCCAGCCCCCCCCACTCCGGTTCGATCAGGGCCCCGAACAGGCCCATCTCGCACATGTCGTCGACCAGTTCGCGCGGGTACTCGTCGGCCTGCTCGTACTTCGAGGCGACGGGCGCGACCTTCTTCTCCAGCCAGCGGTCGATGGAATCCAGCAGGGCGCGCTCGTCGGCTTCGCTGATGGCGCTTTCCGGGGCCAGGGTGGTGGTGCTGCTCATGGTCCTACCAATAGTCCTTCATGATCTCGGCGGCCCAGGCGGGCTCGCGAATCTCGCCGCGGGGCGCAAAGCCCTTCATGACCGGCTTGATGTCGATGACGGGGGTGCCGTCGATGGCGTCCAGGCCCTCGACCTCCAGGGTGAGGCCATCGACCGAAACGATGCGGCAGGTGCAAAGGCCCAGGCGGTTGGGCCGGTTCTTGCCGCGCTGGGCGAAGATGCCGACCAGAGGCCAGTCTTCGCGCCCTCGCGGCCGTCGGGCGCCGTACTCGATCTTGTCGTCGCCCACGCGGTCGAACAGGAAGATCACCTCCACGTGGGAGAAGTCGCCCAGCCCTGCCAGGGCCTCCGGCCCGAAGCGCGCCGGGTCCAGCGCGATGCGCGCGCGGCTCTGGCCCCAGTCGTCGTCGATCGGCTGGTCGCGACCGCCCCGCACATGGCCCACGGGCGCGATCATGAAGGGGGAGGGGCCCATCGCCGGCGGCCCTACAGCGGCGCGCCGATATGGCCGGAGCTGCCCGGCGCCAGCAGGCCCTGGCCGGGGACGTAGTTGACCTCCAGCCGCACGCCGTCCGGATCCTCGAACAGCACCGAATAGTAGCCGGGCGCCCAGTCGTCGTCCTTGGGCTCGTGCACGATCTTGGCGTCGATCGACTTCAGGAATTCGTACAGCTCGTCCACTTCCTCGCGTTCGCGCACGCGCCAGCAGACGTGGTGCAAGCCGACCCGGTTCTGCACGAAGCGCTCGCCCTCGTGCTCGGCGTTGGGGGCGCGGACCGCGAAACCGGTGCGCCCGCCCACGCAATAGTAGGTGTTTCCCGCGTCCAGCACCGGCTTCAGGCCCAGGAACGGCAGCAGCTTGCGATAGAAGGCCCGCGAGGCTTCGAAGTCGCCCGCGGTGATGAAGATGTGCGCGACGCCGTTGATCTCCATGCAGCTCTCCTTCGGCGGCCGGACTTAGGGGCCTTCACCCGGCGGCAGCCAACCGGGCGCGGACATTGTCGCAGCCCCGGGCTATGGTCGCCGAAAAGGCCGGGGCGAACCCGGCGGCGAGCCTGGGAGACGACGCCTTGCCCTATACAGCGGTCCTCTACGAAAAGCGCGGCCATGTCGCGATCCTGACCCTCAACAAGCCCGACCGGCTGAACGCCATCGGCGCCGAACTGCGCGCCGACGTCCACGCGGCGGTGGACGAGGCCCACGCCGACGACCAGGTGCGGGCCCTGGTCATCACCGGCGCCGGGCGCGGCTTCTGTTCCGGCGCCGACCTGTCGGGGACGCAGCGGGGGCCGGACGGCCTGCCCATCGTGCCCCGCGACCTCAGCCAGAACGCCCGCCTGGACGAGGACGGCTGGGTGGGGCGCTGGGCCAAGGCCTTCGCCCATTTCGACAAGCCCCTGATCGGCGCCATCAACGGCGTCGCCGCCGGCGCCGGCATGAGCATGGCCCTGGCCTGCGACGTGCGCATCGGCACGCCCAATTCGCGCTTCAAGACCGTCTTCGTGGAGCGCAACCTGTCGCCCGACAGCGGCATGAGCTGGTTCCTGCCGCGCATCGTCGGCTACGCCCGCGCCGCCGACCTGATCTTCACCAGCCGCGCGGTCGGCGCCGACGAGGCCCTGCAGCTCGGCCTCCTCAACCGCGTGGTCGACGCCGACCGCCTGCTGGAAGAGGCCGTGGCCTACGCCGAGGAGATGGCCCAGTGGCCGCCGCTGGCCATCCGCTCGGCCAAGCGGGTCCT
>JAFEEA010000399.1 GCA_018241335.1 Pseudomonadota bacterium | reverse complement strand
TGGTCGGGCGACAACTACACCCGCTGGGAGACGCTGCGGTTCAATCTGAAGATGGGCCTGGGCCTGGCGCTCAGCGGCGTCTCCAACACCGGCCACGACATCGGCGGGTTTTCCGGCCCCGCGCCGGACGCCGAGCTGCTGGTGCGCTGGGTGCAGTTCGGCCTCCTGCAGCCGCGCTTCTCGATCCATTCGTGGAACGACGACGGCACGGTCAACGAGCCCTGGATGCACGCCGAGGCGACCCCGTTCGTACGGGACCTGATCAAGCTGCGCTATCGCTTCGCCCCCCAGCTCTACACCCTCATGGCGCGGTACGCGGAAGCGTACGAACCGGTGACCCGGCCGACCTTCCTGGATTTCCCGGACGACCCGGAATGCCTGGCAGACGACGACAGCTACCTGGTCGGGCCGGACCTGCTGGTCGCGCCGGTGGTGGAGCAGGGCATCTCGGAGCGAGCGGTGTGGCTGCCGGCGGGGGCCGAGTGGGTCGACTATTGGAGTGGCCAGCGTTGGGGCGGCGGACAGCGCGTGACCCTGCCGGCGCCCTGGGACCAGCCGATCCTGCTGCTGCGCGCCGGGTCGGCGACGGCCCTGAACATCGCGCCCCAGACCTTCGCCGTGCGCGAGGACGCCCGCGCCTTCCTGATCGCGCCCTTCGCCGGGGTCGGGTCGTTCGAGGCCGAATGCCGGGAGGACGACGGCGAGAGCGAGGCCTGGCGACGGGGCGATGTCGCGACCTGGCGGATCCGGGTCGAGTGTTCGCCGGGCGAGATCCTGGTGGCGCCGACGCTGGAAGGCCCCTACCCCGCCGATCCGCGACTGGTCCTGCTGCTGCCCCACGGCGAGACCCGGGCGCTGACGGTCGTGGGTGAGACGGCGGGCGACGAGACCCTGTTCGAGGGTCGGCGGGCGGTGGCGGTCGAGGTGGTGCGCGGCTGATGATCGTCCTGGCCGGCATCGCCGTGGTGATCGCGGGGTTCGCCCTGCGGTTCAATCCGCTGCTGGTGGTGGCGGCGGCGGCGATCGTGACCGGCCTGGCGGCGGGGATGACGCCCGTGGCGGTGATCTCGGCCTTCGGCAAGGCGTTCAACGACGCCCGCTATGTCAGCGTGGTGTGGTTGGTTCTGCCGGTGATCGGCCTTTTGGAGCGGGCGGGCCTTCAGGAGCGGGCGCGGGTCCTGATCGGACGCATCCACGCGGCGACCACGGGACGGCTGCTGCTGATCTATTTCGCCCTTCGCCAGCTGACCATCGCGCTGGGCATCCCGGCCCTGGGCGGTCATGCGGCCATGGTGCGCCCGCTGATCGCGCCCATGGCCGAGGCCGCGGCGGAGACCCACAACGGGACCCTGCCCGAGCGCTCGCGCCAACTGATCCGGGCCAACGCCTCGGCCGCCGACAACATCTCCGCCTTCTTTGGCGAGGACATCTTCATCGCCGTGGGCTCGATCCTGCTGATCAAGGGGTTCATGGCCGCCAGCGGGGTGGACGTGCCGCCTTTGAGACTGTCGCTGTGGGCCATCCCGACGGCGGTGATCGCCCTGGTGGTTCATGGCGCGCGCCTGCTGCTGCTGGACCGGCGCCTGAGGCGCGAGGCCGACGCGGCGATCGCCGAGTCGGAGACGGCGCCATGATCACCCTCGACTGGGTCTATGCGGCGGCGGGGACGCTGATGGCGGCGGTGGCGGTGCTGAGCCTGGGCGACCGGGCCAATCCAAGGCGCTGGCGCAACGCCCTCTTCTGGAGCCTCTTCGCCTTGAGCTTCCTGGTCGGCGGACGGCTGGGCGACTTCGGCAATGGCCTGGTGGTCATCGCCCTGGCGCTGACGGCCGCCGCGGGCCTGGGCCAGGGGCAGCCGGCGACCACCAGCCTGGCCGAGCGGCAGGCCAGCGCGG
>JAFEEA010000398.1 GCA_018241335.1 Pseudomonadota bacterium | reverse complement strand
CCGCTCCGCTGCCGCTGCGCGACCCCTTGGAAGGGTGCGTATGGGCCCTCGGCACGAGGCCGAGGGTGACGGTGTTAGGGGATGGGGGTGGAGACGGGGACCGGGGTTGGGCCTGAGGGAACATGCGCCGCAGCCGCCCCAACCCCGTTCGTGTGGTTCGTGTGGTTCGTGGTCGACTTTCCTTGCCCGCGTCGCCCCTAGCGCAGGCGCGGCGGCACGACGTCCTTGAAGAGGTCGAAGGTTTTCCAGGCGGGTTCGACCGGCGGCGTGTCCGGGGCGGGGTCGTAGATCGAGGGCTGGATCACCTGGAGCTCGGGGATGTAGCGCGGGCAGTTGGGGAAGATGTCCGTCGGGGTGACCACCACCAGGGCCTGGGCGCCGGGGACGGCGGCGAGCTCGGCGGGGTCGAAGTTGAGGGCGGCGGTCCCGTTGACGCGCAGGCGGGCCGGCTTTTCGCCCACCCGCATGAAGAGCAGGCCGACGGCGGGGTTGACCTTGATGTTGCCGAGGCTGCGGAACATGCCGTTGCCGTCGTAGTCGGGGAATACCAGGCGGTCCGGCGCGGCGATGCGCACGAAGCCTTCCGGCCCGCCCTTGAACGAGCAGTCGGGGCGCCCTTGCGCGTCGGCCGTGGCCAGGAAGAAGAACGGGGCGGCCTCGACCAGGGCCTTGTCGGCGTCGTTGAAGCGCTCGCGGCGCAGGGTCTCGTCGAGGCGGTCGGCGAGGGCGCGGCTGCCGGCCCAGTCCTGAAGCTCGCGCTGGCCCTGGTGATACATGACGGTTCCGCCCCCTGATGGCGCCCGGCGCTTGTATTGCGGCCGCGACGAACGGATATGAGGCGCCCAAGCCGACGTCAGCATCAAGTCCCCAGGCAAGCCTTCCCATGACCGACCAGCCCCTGCCGACCCCCGACCGCGAGCGCGTGATCGCCACCCTGGACGCCATCCGCGATCCGGCCACGGGGCTGGGGCTGCACGCCTCGGGCCTGGTGCAGGCCCTGGTGGTGGGGCCGGGCCGGGTGGGGTTCATGATGGAGGTCGCCTCGGCCGACGCCGCCCGCTACGCCTACATCCGCGACGCCGCCGAGAAGGCCCTGGCCGCCTTGCCGGGGGTCGAGAAGGCGCAGGTGGTGATGACCGCCTCGTCGCGCGCGCCGGCGCCGGGCGCCACCCGGGTGCGCAAGGGGGTGCACGTCAACGACGATCCGCGCACCGCCCCCACCGCCAAGCCCCTGGCGCCCTTCCCGAACGTGAAGCGGGTGATCGCGGTGGTCAGCGGCAAGGGCGGGGTGGGCAAGTCCACCGTGGCGGTGAACCTGGCCTGCGCCTTCGCCAGCCTGGGGCTGAAGGCGGGGCTGCTGGACTGCGACGTCTATGGCCCCTCGATCCCGCGCATGCTGGGCGTCGACCAGGAGCTGGAGCGGCGCGACGACCACATCGTGCCGCTGGAGGCCTATGGGCTGAAGCTGATGTCGATCGGCTTCATCGTCGACGAGGGGCGGGCGATGATCTGGCGCGGGCCGATGGTCTCGTCGGCGGTCAAGCAGATGGTCAACGACGTCGCCTGGGGAACGTCGGACGAGCCGCTGGACGTGCTGGTGGTGGACATGCCGCCGGGCACCGGCGACATCCAGCTGACCCTGTTCCAGGATTTCAAGGTCGACGGGGCGGTGGTGGTCTCCACCCCCCAGGAGATCGCCCTGATCGACGCCCGCCGCGCCGCCGCCATGCTGGAGAAGCTGCGGGTGCCGGTGCTGGGGGTGGTCGAGAACATGGCCTATTTCGCCGACCCGGCGACGGGCGCGCGCATCCCGATCTTCGGCGAGGGCGGCGGCAAGGCCGAGGCGGCCAAGCTGGGCGTGCCCCTGCTGGCCGAGATCCCCATCGACATCGCGCTG
>JAFEEA010000397.1 GCA_018241335.1 Pseudomonadota bacterium | reverse complement strand
CACCTCCATGAGAAACCGAAGACGGTTGTCGATCGATCCGCCATAGGCGTCGCGGCGCAGGTTGGCGCCGTCGCGCAAGAACTGGTCGAGGAGGTATCCGTTCGCGGCGTGAATCTGAACGCCGTCGAAGCCGGCCTGCATCGCCCGGTCCGCAGCCGCGCGATAGTCACCCACGATCCGTGCGATCTCCCCGGCATGCAGCGGGCGCGCCGCGACATAGGGCGCGCGCCCCTCATAGGTGTGGGCGCGTCCAGGCGCACACGTCGCGGACGATGAAACTGGCCGCGCGCCGCCCAGGAACGAGGGGTGGACCATGCGGCCCATGTGCCAGAGCTGAGCGATGATGCGTCCGCCTGCGGCGTGGACCGCGTCCGTCACCGACCGCCAGCCCGCGGCCTGGTCGCTTCGCCAAAGACCTGTCGCGAAAGGCCAGCCAAGACCTTCCTGGCTTATGCCGATCGCCTCGGAAACGATCAGGCCGGCGCGCGACCTCTGCGCATAGTAGCGCGCCATCAGGGACGTCGGGACGTGCTCTCGAGTCCCGCGCGTGCGGGTCAGGGGCGCCATCAGGATGCGGTTCGGCGCGTCAATGTCCCCCAGTCGAACGGGATCGAACAAGGTCTTGGTCATGGGCGGCCTTTCCGGCGAGACGCCGATCCCGGCAAGCCTAGGCCACGCAACCTGAAAGGGGAGGGCCGCGAGGCGCGGTCGGCGCCGGGCACTTTCGGTCACCGCGCACATCCCCGTGTACGCCGCAATTCCCCATGCCTAGGCTTAGGGCCGAGACAGGAGGCAGACGATGCAGGACCCTCTCAGGATCGGCATCCTCGGATGCGCGCGGATTGCGAAGGCGGCGCTGATCGAGCCGGCACGCGCGACGACAGGGCTGGCCGTCGTCGCCGTGGCCTCGCGCGAACTGGAGCGCAGCCGCCACTTCGCCGTCGAGCACGGGCTCGAGCGCGCCTACGGGGGCTACGCCGACATGTTGGCGGACCCGACGATCGAGTCGATCTACAACGCCCTGCCCAACAGCCTGCACGCGCACTGGACGATCGAGGCGCTGAAGGCGGGCAAGGCGGTTCTCTGCGAAAAGCCGTTCGCCTCCAACGCGGCCGAGGCCCGCACCATGGAACATACGTCGGCGGCGACAGGCCGCCCTTTGATGGAGGCCTTCCACTACCGCTACCATCCCCTCGGGCGTCGCATTGCGGAACTCGTCGGCAGCGGAACGCTGGGAGCCCTGCAAGCGGTCGACGTGGGCTTCGAAGTTCCTGCCGCCCTGGTGCCCCGCGACGACATCCGCTTTCGTCTGGACCTGGCCGGCGGCGCGATGATGGATGTCGGCGCCTACGGCATGAACCTCCTTCGGCTTGTCTCGGCCGGGGAGCCGGAGGTCCTGTCGGCGGAGGCCCAGGTCGTCGCGCCGGGCGTCGATGGCGCCATGCGTGTGCGCCTTTCCCTTCCGGGCCAGGCCAGCGGGACGCTGTCAGCCTCGCTCTGCGCCGAGGCGTTCCGCGCCTGGCTGACGGTGACCGGTGAGCGGGGTCAGCTGACGGTGGTGAACCCCTTCATTCCCCAGATGGGGCATCGTCTCGAGCTGAAGTTCAAATCGGCCGGCGAACCACAGGTCGAGGTCTTCGACGCGACGCCGACCTACGTCTTCCAGGCCCGGGCCTTCGAGGCCTACGTCCGCACAGGACAGGGCTGTCTTTCCACCGCCGCGGACGCCGTGGCGAACATGGCCGCCATCGATGCGGTCTACGAGGCCGCGGGGCTCGGCGCGCGCGGGGCGCCCTAGCCGGGGCGGGCTTGCATCAAGGCGACTGGCCGTCGGAGACAGACCAGCCACCGTCGACGGGCATGGCGATCCCGGTGATGAAGCTGGCCTCGTCGCTGAGCA
>JAFEEA010000396.1 GCA_018241335.1 Pseudomonadota bacterium | reverse complement strand
TCCAGGCTGCCCGGCTTGCGCGCCGCGATCTCGGCCAGGGTGCGGTCGGCGAAGATCACGTAGGGCGGCACGTGCTGGCGGGCGGCCTCCTCGCGGCGCCAGGCGCGCAGGGCGTCGAAGGCTGTCATGTCGTGGGGCGCCAGGGGCGGGGCCTCCGCACCGCCGCGTCGCTTGCGAGGACGGCCCGAGCGGGTGGTGGGATCGTGCGCCTCCGGCTCCTTCAGCAGGGTGACGCGGCGCTCCCCGCGGTAGACGCCGCGCACCGCCGCGCCGTCGCCCAGGCCGATCAGCGGGCGTCCGTCGTTGGGGTCCTCGACCAGCAGGCCCTCGAACAGCAGCTGGTCGACCAGGTCGCGCCAGCCGGCGGGGCTGAACTCGCGGCCGATGCCCCAGGTCGACAGCGACGCCTCGTGGTCGGTGACGTCCTTGGTCTTGCCCAGCAGGTGATCGATCAGCCGCCCCCGCCCGAAACGGCCGCCCAGGCGGTGGACGGCCGACAGCGCCTTCTGGGCCGCCTCGGTGGCGTCGACGCCCTCGGGCGGGCTGACGCAGCGGTCGCACTGGCCGCAGGGCTCCACCCCCTCCTCGCCGAAGTAGCGGCGCACGGCGGCGGCGCGGCAGCCGACCCCGTTCAGGAGGCCATAGAGCTGGCGCACCTTGCGCATCTGCACCTGGGCCACCTCTTCGGGCAGGCCGCGCCCGGCGATGCGCCGCATGGCCCAGGCCATGTCCGAGGGGCTGTACAGCACCACCCCCTCGGCCGGCTCGCCGTCGCGCCCGGCGCGGCCGACTTCCTGCCAGTAGGCCTCGATCGATCCGGGCGGGTCGGCGTGGATGACAAAGCGGACGTCCGGCTTGTCGATGCCCATGCCGAAGGCGATGGTCGCCACCATCACCGCCTCGTCCTCGTTGATGAACCAGGTCAGGCGTTCGTGGCGAACCTGCTTGTCCAGGCCCGCGTGATAGGCCTTGGCCGGCACGCCCTCGGCGGCCAGTTTGGCGGCCAGGGTCTCGGTGGCGTCGCGGCTGCCGGCATAGACTACCCCGGCGCGTCGCGGCCTTGCCTTGACCAGCGCCACCACCCTGTTGGCGGCCGAACCGTGCTTGTGTTCCGCGGCCAGGGCCAGTTCGGGCCGCGCGAAGCTGGCCACGAATTCGGCGGCGTCCTGAAGTCGCAGCTCGCGGCGGATGTCCTCGCGGGTGCGGGCGTCCGCGGTGGCGGTGACGGCCAGGCGCGGCACGCCGGGGAACAGGTCCGCCAGCCGGCCCAGGGTGCGGTACTCCGGCCGGAAGTCGTGGCCCCACTGGCTGACGCAGTGCGCCTCGTCCACCGCCACCAGCGACAGCTTCAGCCGCGACACCCGCTCCAGGGTGTAGGGCGCCATCAGCCCCTCCGGCGACAGGTAGAGCAGCTTGATCTCGTCGCGCTCCAGGCCGCGCCAGACCTCGTCGCGCTCGGCGGGAGTCAGGGCCGAGTCCAGGCGCGCGGCGGGCACGCCGGACTGCTTCAGCGCCTCCACCTGGTCGGACATAAGGGCGATCAGGGGCGAGACCACCAGGGCGACGCCCGGCCGCACCAGGGCCGGGATCTGGTAGCACATGGACTTGCCGCCGCCGGTCGGCAGCACCGCCACGGCGCTGCGCCCGGCCAGGATCTCGCCGATCACCTCGCCCTGCAGGCCCCGGAAATCCGGGTGGCCGAACGTGCGGCGCAGGATGTCGCGGGCAAGATCCAAATCAGCGGTCACGGCCCCCGTATGGCATCTCCCTCCCCGCTTGGGGAGGGTGGCCGAGAAGGCGAATGCGGAAGTATGAGACGGGCGGAACCGGACTGCCGAACCTGCTCCCTTCTCCCCTTGCGGGAGAAGGTGGCCTCCGCAGGAGGTCGGATGAGGGGTCG
>JAFEEA010000395.1 GCA_018241335.1 Pseudomonadota bacterium | reverse complement strand
TGGCCGTGGCGGTCATGGCCCTGGCCGGCCAGGCCCACGCCGAGGGCGGCGTGAAGGTCGGCGTCCTGACCTGTAACGTCAGCAGCGGATGGGGCCTGGTGTTCGGGTCGAGCCGCGAGCTCAACTGCAGCTTCGCCCCCAATCCGGTGATGATCGAGACCTATGAGGGCAAGATCGACAAGTTCGGCGTCGACATCGGCTACCAGAAGCATGGCGTGATGGTCTGGGCCGTGTTCGCGCCCACCCAGCACCTGGCCCCCGGGTCCCTGGCCGGCGAATACGCGGGCGTCAGCGCCGGCGCGGCGGCCGGCGTGGGCGGCAGCGCCAACGCCCTGGTCGGCGGGTCGAACAAGACCATCAGCCTGTCGCCGCTGAGCATCGAGGGCGCGCCGGGGCTGAACATCGCCGCCGGGGTGGCCTCGCTCAAGCTGTCCTACAAGCCTTGAGCCAGGGCGCGAAGCGCAACGGACGCGCCGCGACCGCGCCGCCGGAGCCGTCCAAGCCCACGGCGACAGCGTTCCAGTCGATCGCCCTGCTACTGCAGGGGGGCGGGGCGCTGGGGTCGTACCAGGCGGGGGTCTATGAGGCCCTGGTCGAGCACGGGGTCGAGCCGACCTGGGTGGCCGGCATCTCCATCGGGGCGATCAACAGCGCGATCATCGCCGGCAATCCGCCCGCCGAGCGGGTGGCCAGGCTGAGGGCCTTCTGGGAGGGGGTCACGGCGCCCGACGCCTGGGCCGGGCCGTGGACGGGCCTGCTGGAGCACAATGTGCTGCGCGACCTGGTCAACCAGTATTCGGCGGGCCAGGCCCTGGTCGCCGGGGTGTCGGGGTTCTTCACGCCCCGCTTTCCGCCGCCGCCGATGCAGCCGAACGGCAGTCCCGGGGCGACCAGCTGGTACGACACCAGCGACCTGCGCGGGACGCTGGAGCGGCTGGTGGACTTCGACCGCATCAACGCCCGGGCCATGCGCTTCAGCGTCGGCGCGGTGAATGTGCGGACCGGCAACTTCGCCTACTTCGACAACGCCAGGGACACCATCCGGCCCGAGCACGTCATGGCCAGCGGCGCCCTGCCCCCCGCCTTCCCGGCCGTGGAGGTGGACGGCGAGTTCTATTGGGACGGGGGCCTGGTCTCCAACACGCCCCTGGACTGGGTGCTGTCGGCGAGGTCCGACCTCGACACCCTGATCTTCCAGGTCGACCTGTGGAGCGCCAGGGGCGACCTGCCCAGGGACCTGGCCGAGGTGGCGGTGCGCATGAAGGAGATCCAGTTCTCCAGCCGCACCCGCGCCGCCACCGACGAGTTCCGGCGGATGCAGAAGCTGAGGACGGTGTTCCAGGACCTGCTGGCCCGGATGCCGCCGGACCTGGCGGCGACGCCGCAGGCGCGGCTGCTGGCCGAGGCGTCGGACCCGGCGGTCTACAACATCGTGCAACTGATCTATCGCTCGCCGACCTATGAGGGGCAGTCCAAGGACTACGAGTTCTCGCGGCGGACCATGGAGGACCACTGGCAGGCGGGCCTGGCCGACGCGCGCAAGACCCTGGCCCACCCCGAGGTCCTGACCCCGCCGGCGGGCGCCTCGGCCGTCCACGTCTACGACTTCACGACCGGGCCGAAGGCCTGAGCCGGCCCCGGCGCCCGGGGTGAAACCTGCCCCGGCGCCGTCGTTTCGCCCGGGCGGAGCCCCCCTGTTTTCACCGTAGTTACGGTGGGATGGCGCGCCGCCCTGAGGCAAAATCTTGCGCGGCGGGAGCGGATGGGCGCCATCCGCAGCAGATGGCGGTCAATTCGCATCCCGCGGCAAGGGCGGCGGCCTCCAGCGGCGGAGCTCGGTTGGTACGCCTCCTTAGAATCCTTCTCCCCTTGCGGGAGAAGGTGGCCTCCGCAGGAGGTCGGATGAGGGGTC
>JAFEEA010000394.1 GCA_018241335.1 Pseudomonadota bacterium | reverse complement strand
TTCGGCTTGGCGGCCTTCTTGGCCGGCTTGGCGGCGGCTTCCTCGGCGGCCGGTTCGGCCTTGGCCTTGGCGGCCTTGGCCGGCTTGGGTTCTGCGTCAGCCTTGGGCTCGGCCTTGGCCTTGGCCGCCTTGGCGGGCTTCTCGGCCTTGGCCTCGACGGGGGCTTCGGCGGCCGGAGCTTCCTCGGCGTCCGCCTTGGCGGCCTTGGCCTTGGCGGGCTTGGCGGCCGCCTTCTTGGCCGGCTTGGCCTCTTCGCCATAGCCTTCCGGCAGGTCGTCCTCGGCCATGAGCTCGTCCTTGCTCACCGCCTTGTCGTCCACCTTGGCGCGGGTGAGGATCAGGTCGACGACCTTTTCCTCATAGATCGGCGCGCGCATCTGGGCCTTGGCGTTGGCGTTGTTGCGCAGCATGTCGAAGATCTGCTGGGCCTGCGGGCCATAGCGCATGGCTTCCTGGCGCATGGCGTCGTTCAGCTCCTGCTCGGAGACGGTGACGTTGTTGCGCTGGCCGATCTCGGCCAGGACCAGGCCCAGGCGCACCCGGCGCTCGGCGATCTTGCGATATTCGGCCTTGAGCTCGTCGTCGGTCTTGCCCTCGTCCTCGGGCGCGGTCCCGCCCTGGGCGCGGTCCTGCTCGACCTGCTGCCAGATCACCTCGAACTCGGCGTCCACCATGCGCGGCGGCAGGGGGAAGTCGTGGGCGGCGTCCAGCTTGTCCAGCAGGGCGCGCTTGAGCTTGAAGCGCGAGGTCTCGCCGTACTGCTGCTCGAGGTTCGACTGCAGGGCCGCCTTGAGGGCGTCCAGGTCGCCCAGCCCCAGGCGCTGGGCCAGGGCGTCGTCCGCCTTGCCTTCCTTGGGCTCGCGCACTTCCTTGACGGTGACCTCGAACTCGGCCGGCTGGCCCTTCAGGCGGTCCACCGAATATTCTTCGGGGAAGGTCACCTTGACGATCTTGGTGTCGCCGGGGGCCACGCCCACCAGCTGCTCCTCGAAGCCGGGGATGAACTGGCCCGAGCCCAGCACCAGGGCCGCGTCGGTGGCCGAGCCGCCCTCGAAGGCCTCGCCGTCGATGCGGCCGACGAAGTCGATCATCACCTGGTCGCCGTCCTTGGACTTGGGCGACTTGCCGCCGCGCGGCTCGAAGGTGCGGTTCTGCTTGACCAGCTCGTCCAGGGCCTCGTTCACCTCGGCGTCGGTCGGCTTGTAGACCGGGCGCGACAGGGCCAGGCCGGAGACATCCATGGGCTCGAAGTCCGGCATCACCTCGACGTTGAGGTCGAAGCTCAGGTCTTCCTTGCCCGACAGCACCTGCTCCATGTCGCCCTGGGGCGACAGTTCGGGCTGGGCGGCGACGCGCAGCTTGTTGTCGTCGAGGACCTTCTGCGAGGTCTCGTTCAGGGTCTGCTCGACCACCTCGCCCATCAGGGCCTTGCCGTACATGCGCTTGACGTGGGCGGCCGGGACCTTGCCGGGCCGGAAGCCTTTCAGCTGAACCCGAGGGGCGATCTCGGCGATCTTCGCGTCGAGCTTGGCGCCCAGTTCGGTGGCGGGCACCGTCACGCCATAGACGCGGCTCAGACCACCGCCAGACTTTTCAACGACTTGCATGGACATTCCAGGTGTTCTCGCGACGGGCGTCGGCCCGCTCTCCAATGAAGACGCCGCCGCCGGGCCAAACGAACCCGACCGGCGGCGCGAAACGAACGGGCCATATGCCACGCCCGCCCCCGCGCCTCAAGCGCTGAGGTCCGGCAGCGCCGAACCCCCACGAAATCACGGCCGGCAGTCGGGCAAGATTATGGCGGGCAAGATTATGGCGGGCGCCCTTCCCCTCGGGGAAAGAGAATTGCCTAGTGCTGACTTTCCGGCATGGTGACGACGAGACCGTCGAGGGCGTCGGTCACCTTGATCTGGC
>JAFEEA010000393.1 GCA_018241335.1 Pseudomonadota bacterium | reverse complement strand
AAGGCGACGTAGCTGATGAAGGGCGTGCAGGCCCAGGCGGGCAGGCGTTGCGAAAGGCCAAGCCAGACAAAGGTCGCAAACATGATCGGCAAGCCGGCGGCCAAGATTAGCGTGGGCCAGGCCACATCCGGTGATAGCGCTCTGGCCAGGGCCTTTTCGTCAGCTTTAGACAGCCTTTCGCCCGCAGTGGGGGACTGGACTGGTTGCATGGCCGCTCGCTCCAAAAGGAAGTAAAAACTTCCTATATGTGGCGACTTGGAGCGTCAACTGGCGCCGCACTGACGTGCGTCATGGCTGGCTCGTGCGTCAGTTGGGCCCGCGGCGTACTGAGTGGCCGGCCTAGCGGCCAGCGCCCTGCAGGTGCTCGGAGACGAGGATGACGATCATGCGTTTCAGTTCCTGCACCATGACATCGCCCTCCTCGCCGCCCGTCTCGATGGCGAGATCAAGGATGCGGTTGGCGGTCTCAATGATGATCTTTGCGGTCACCCGAAGCCGAACCGCAGGCAGATTCACGCCCAGGCTTTTCAGGCCGGTCTCCAAATCTGCCTCGAGTCGCTCTATGGCGGCAGCGTTGAACTCCCGAAGCTGGGGGACGGCCTGGCTGGCGATGCGCAGCGCGGTGTAGCCTGTCCAATGGCGCGCGGCCCGATAGTAGCCGTCCACCGCGGCGCTTACCGCGCCGTTCCAGTCGTCGAACCGATCGAGGGTCTTCAGATCCCCGATCCACTCGCGTTCCAAAGCCGACTGCTGCTCTGAGAGCGCCAGCATCACCGCGAATTTGTTCGGGAAGTAGCGGTAGATGGCCCGCTGACTAACCCCGGCGCGCTCGGCCAGAAGGTTGGTGTTGAATCCTTCGAGGCCGACCTCCTGCAGCAGGGCGGCGCTGACCTTGAGGATGTGGTCGAAGGTCGCGCGGCTTCTGGCCTGCTTTGGCGCGGCCCGCGGGAACAGCTGAGGATCCGACATCCGTCGCGGTTATCACCGTCCACAAACCAATGCCACTGGACATGAGCAAAAAAGGAAGTATTTGCTTCCGTATTGGAGCTGCGCGGCCTTATGAACGCGCATTCGGCGCCAGCTGAACGGCTTCCAGGAGGACGCGGATGTTGGAAGATCTCAGTTCGCTCAAGGCGGCCCGCGAGCGCGTCGCGGATCAGGCTATGGCGGACATCAATGTCACCGATCCGGCGCTCTGGAGCACCGACACGGTCTGGGCGGCGTTCGAGCGGCTAAGGCGCGAGGACCCTGTTCATCTCCATCCGCCGCACCAGCATCGGGCAGGGGCCTTCTGGTCGGTCACCCGCTACGACGACATCGTGGCCGTGGACACCAACCACCAGGACTTCTCCTCGGAGCCCAGCATATTTCTCGGCGACCAGATGGAGGACTTCGAGCTTCCTGCGTTCATCCAGATGGACAGTCCGCGGCACGACGTTCAGCGCAAGACGGTCAGCCCCATCGTCTCTCCGCACAGTCTGGCCCGCATGGAGCCGCTGATCCGCTCGCGGATTCAGGAAACCCTGGACGGACTGCCCATCGGAGAGCCCTTCGATTGGGTCGACAGAGTGTCGGTGGAACTCACCGGCCAGATGCTGGCGACCCTGTTCGACTTTCCTTTCGAGGATCGAAGGAAGCTCACCTATTGGTCAGACGTCGCAATGACTGAGCGGGAGGCGACCGACCTCGACCAAGCCGACTTCGACGCCCACTTCAAGGCCGTGATGCTGGAGTGCGCGGAGTACTTCACCCGGCTCCGGCATGAGCGCGCCGCCGCACCGCCCAAGGACGATCTCATCTCCATGCTCGCCCATGGCGCGGCCACCCGCGAGATGAGCCCCATGGAATATCTGGGAAATTTGATCCTGTTGATCGTGGGCGGCAACGACACCACTCGCAACACCATGTCAGGATCGGTGCTGGCGATGCACCTCAATCC
>JAFEEA010000392.1 GCA_018241335.1 Pseudomonadota bacterium | reverse complement strand
GCGCCTGCGGCGGCTGGCGCGAAGCGGCCAAATCATGTCCACAGGCGTTAGAGAGATCGAGAAACCTGAAAGTCCGACCATGCGCACCTCGTCATTCCTGGTCACCGCCGCCGCCATCGCGGCTATCGCCCTCGGCGCCCTCACAGGCTGTGCGCCTGGCGCCTCCGTGTCGCCATTGGCGACCTATGGCCCCAACCCGACCCTGGTGGACCAGGCCCATGGCCTCATCCCGGTGGTCAAGATCGCCAAGCCGGTGGGCTGGCCGGCCGGCCGCACGCCGGTGGCGGCCCCGGACCTCAAGGTCGCGGCCTTCGCCACCGGGCTGGATCACCCGCGCTGGGTGCTGGCCCTGCCCAACGGCGACGCCCTGGTCGCCGAGAGCGACAGCCCGGGCTACGAAAAGCCCAAGGGTATTCGCGGCTTCTTCGAAAAACTGCTGATCAAGAGCGCCGGGGCCGCCAACAAGAGCCCCAACAAGATCATCCTCCTGCGCGACACCAACGGCGACGGTGTCGCCGACCAGCGCTTCGTGCTGCTGCAGAACCTCAACTCGCCGCTGGGCATGGCCCTGGTGGGCGGGCGGCTCTACGTCGCCAACACCGACTCCATCGTCAGCGTCCCCTTCACCCCCGGCGACACCCAGGTGACCGCCGCTCCGGTCAAGCTGACCGACCTGCCGGGCGGGCCCATCGACCACCACTGGACCAAGAACATCGTCCCCTCGGCCGACGGAACCAAGCTGTTCGCCTCCATCGGTTCGAACAGCAACGTCGGCGACAACGGCCCGGCCGCCGAGGTCAACCGCGCCGACATCCTGGAAGTCGACATCGCCACCGGCCAATGGCGCATCTTCGCGGGCGGCCTGCGCAATCCCGTGGGCATGGACTTCGAACCCACCACCGGGGCCCTCTGGACCGCGGTCAACGAGCGCGACGAACTGGGCGACAACCTGGTCCCCGACTACATGACCTCGGTGAAGCCGGGCGCCTTCTATGGCTGGCCCTACAGCTACTACGGCCAGCACCTCGACACGCGGCCCAAGGACCGGCGCCCTGACCTGGTCGCCAAGGCCATCGCGCCGGACTATGCGCTGGGCGCCCACACCGCCTCGCTGGGCCTGACCTTCTCCAAGGGCGCGCTGCTGCCGGCGGCCTATCGCGGCGGGGTCTTCATCGGCCAGCATGGCTCGTGGAACCGCTCGCAGCCCGCCGGCTACAAGGTGATCTACGTCGCCTTCCAGGGCGGCAAGCCGGTCGGCTATCCGCGCGACGTCCTGTCGGGATTCCTCGACGACAAGGGCCAGGCCATGGGCCGCCCGGTGGGCGTCACCTTCGACAGGGCCGGCGCCCTGCTGGTGGCCGACGACGTCGGCGGCGCCATCTGGCGCGTGACGCCGAAATAGCCTTGGCGTCCTGACCACTTCTTGGGCATCGGCGCGCCGGCGGCGGTTCACCCGTCCCGTCGGCCGCCCCGCCGAGCTAGGATTGGCCCGCCCTCCGGAGTGCCGCCCCCATGTCCGTCGCCGCCATCTTCGAAGCCCTCGGCGACGCCAACCGGCGCCAGATCATGGCCTTCCTGGCCGACGGCGAAGCCTCGGTCACGGAGGTCGCCGACCAGTTCAGCATCTCCCTGGCGGCGGTTTCCCAGCATCTGAAGATCCTGCGCGAGGCCGGCCTGGTGACCGTCCGCAGCCGCGCCCAGCAGCGCCTCTACGCCGTCGCCCCCACGGCCCTGCTGGACGCCTCCGGCTGGATCATCCGCCTGGTGGAGCGCTCGGTGACGGCCCAGGGCGAACGGATCGACGCCTGAACCCCTCACCCTCCCGCCGCTGCGCGGCGGGCCCCTCCCTCTCCCTCCGGGAGAGGTGTTCCCGGTCCAGCCCGGCGAGATTCCTTTCCCTTCTCCCAGAGGGAGAAGGAGGGGCCCGCGCCGAAGGCGTGGGAGG
>JAFEEA010000391.1 GCA_018241335.1 Pseudomonadota bacterium | reverse complement strand
TTGTTCTCGAACATCACCTTCCAGTTCCACGGGTTCTTGCCCGGGGCGCCCGGACGCGGCCCTTCGGCGGCGGCCAGGTCGTAGGGCTTCACCACTTCGGTCACGGCGGTCAGGCGCGGCGCCAGCGGCGCGGCGTCCGGATCGAAGTTGATGAAGATGAAGCCTTCCCAGACCTCGACCTTGAAGTTGGGCAGGCCGGCGCTCTTCTTGTCGAAGTCGCAGGTCTTCTCCATCGCCGGGGCGTTCACCAGGTGGCCATCCAGGCCATAGGTCCAGTGGTGATAGGGGCAGACGAAGCCGCGCGTGTTGCCGTGACCCTCGGCCACCAGCATGCCGCGGTGCTGGCACACCGACGACATCGCCTTCAGCTCGCCGGTCGTCTCACCGGCCTTGGGGCGGGTGCGCGCCACCACGATCGGCTCGTCGATGATGTGGGTGGTGAAGAAGTCGCCCGGCTCCTTGACCCAGGCCTCGCGGCCCACGCACAGCCATTCGTGATTGAACACCGCCTCCTTCTCGAAAGCGTAGAAGTCGCGGTCGACATAGCAGGCGGGCGGCAGGCTCTCGGCCTTGCTGACGTCCAGGACGGAGCTCGACAGGCTCTCGAAGAAGGCGTCGGTGAATAGTTCGGACTTCATGGCGCTCTCGGTTTCCAGGGGGCGATCTGGCCCGGACGCTACCCTTCAAAAACACCCTCAGTCTTGCACCAGCGCGCACGACAACTTGGCTAGACGCCCGTTTTGCGCCCTTCACGCCAACTTTCCGGGCGCCGCATTCCCCAATCTGGACAAGGCTTGCTCAGCGCCGGGCGGCCCCCGCGCGCGACGAAATTCGCCGGGCGCGTGCGGGCAAGACGGCGCCGCGCGGCGACGCTAGGTTCGAGCATCAACCGCCGCAACCGAGGTCGCCCATGACCACCGCCGTCCTGCCGAAGATCCGCGAACTGAAACCCGGCTTCGGAGCCGAAGTCCTGGGCGTCGACGTCGCCCACGCCGACAACGACACCATCGACGGGGTCGTCGCGACCTTCCACAAGCATGGCGCCGTGGTCCTGCGCGACCAGAAGATGACACCGCCAGACCTGCTGCGGTTCATCTCCCGCTTCGGCGAGCCGGAGATCCACACCCTGGTGGAGAACTGCCTGCCCGGGTTCCCCAACATCTACGTGCTGTCCAACCGCATCGTCGACGGCAAGCCCATCGGGGCCCACAACGACGGCATCGGCTGGCACACCGACATGTCCTACCAGGCCGAGCCGGTGATGATGACCATGCTCTATGCGGTGGAGGTGCCCGCGGAAGGCTCCGACACCCTGCTGGCCGACTGCGTGGCCGCCTGGAACGCCCTGCCGCCCGAGCGCCAGGCCCAGCTTCGGAACCTCAAGCTGCATCACTCGTGGGAGCACTTCATGCGCACCCGCGAATACAATCGCCAGGAAGATCTCGATCCCAAGCTGCTGGCCCAGAACCCCGACGTCATCCACCCGCTGGTGCGCGAGCACCCGGCCGACGGGCGCCTGGCGCTGTGGCCTTCCACCGGCACGGTCAAGGAGGTCGTCGGCATGCCTAACCCGCAAGGGCTGGAGCTGCTGGACGAGCTGATCGACTTCGTGACCCAGGACCAGTTCGTCTATCGCCACAAGTGGCGCGCGGGCGACCTCTTGATGTGGGACAACCGCTGCACCCTGCACACCGGCACCCTCTACGACGACAAGAAATACATCCGCGAGATGCACCGCCTGTGGGTCAAGGGTGACCGGCCGTACTGAGCGGGATTTCCGGCCCAGCGTCTTTCCAATGGGCCGGTCGCGATCCTTCTCCCCTTGCGGGAGAAGGTGGCCCGCGCAGCGAGTCGGATGAGGGGTCGGGAAGCGCTTCAGGATTTTCCCGCCGGCCGCCGATTCCAACTGTCCCGTCGACCCCTCATCCGTCAGGCTGTTCGCCTGACACCTTCTCCCGCAAGGGGAG
>JAFEEA010000390.1 GCA_018241335.1 Pseudomonadota bacterium | reverse complement strand
GGGCCGCAGGGCTCGCCATTGGCGCATAGTTTTACGGGAACAGCCGCGGGATGGTCTGCGAGATGGATTCCGACGACGCCGGAAGCGGCCCGGCCATCGATCTGCCCGGTGAACCGCACGCGATGCCTTCCGCAGTCATATAGCCAGTTCGCGACGAACAGGATGGCAATGCCGTCGACT
Source organism: Pseudomonadota bacterium (assembly GCA_018241335.1). Lineage (GTDB taxonomy): Bacteria > Pseudomonadota > Alphaproteobacteria > Caulobacterales > Caulobacteraceae > Acaudatibacter. Next base: position 1,812 of record JAFEEA010000390.1, on the reverse strand, counting down.
TGCGGATCGGCGCCGATCTCCAGCTCGGAGCCGACGCTCCGGCAGGCGACGTTGCGGACCGTCAAATCCCGAATCGACATCACCCTCACGGTGCGGCTGTCGGCCTTGCGAAGGGCAAGTCGGCCGTCTTCGCGGATAAAGATCGATGCTCCAGATGTCGCGATGACCTGCGATGGCTTGGGGGTCTCCGCCTTGGCTCCGTGAACCAGCGCCAGCATGCAGCAGGCGGCCAGACCGCCAACAATCGATCGTCTCAACTCTATCCCCACTTGCATCACCCCGAGTTTGCCGCAAACGGCGCGACCGATCCACGGCGATGATCGTGGCGCCCTATCCCTGCCTCGCGCGTTGCCCCCATAGTGTGCCATGAGCGCGCCCGCCCCCGCCGAGAGCTACAAGGACGTCGTCCTCTTCCTGGCCACGGCCGGGGTGGTGGTGCCGCTGTTCAAGCGGCTGAAGGTCAGCCCCATCCTGGGCTTCATGCTGGCCGGGGTGGCGCTGGGGCCGCACGGCCTGGGCGCCCTGACCGGCGCCGCGCCGTGGCTTGGCTACCTCACCGTCTCGCGGCCCGACGAGATCGCCGAGATCGCCGAACTGGGGGTGGTGTTCCTGCTGTTCATGATCGGGCTGGAGCTGTCTTGGGAGCGGCTGCGCCTGATGCGACGGCTGGTGTTCGGCCTGGGCTCGGCCCAGGTGCTGGTGTGCCTGGCGCTGGGCGCCGGCGCGGCCTTCGCGCTCGGCGCGCCGTGGGCGTCGGCGCTCACGGTGGGGGCGGCGCTCGCCCTGTCGTCCACCGCCCTGGTCATGCCGGCCCTGGTGGAGCAGCGCCGCCAGCACGGCGAGGGCGGCCGGGCGATCTTCTCGGTGCTGCTGCTGCAGGACCTGGCCGTAGCCCCGATCCTGGTCGCCCTGACCCTGGCCAGCAGCGGCGCGGCGGCCAACGTCGGCAGCCTGTTGCTCGCCTTCGCCCCGGCGGTGATCGGCCTGGCGGTCCTGGCCGCGGCCGGCCGCCTGCTGCTGCGCCCGCTGCTGAAGTCGGTGGCCCGGGCGCGCAGCAACGAGCTCTTCATGGCCGCCTGCCTGCTGGTGATCATCGGGGCGGGGCTGGTCTCCGCCCTCAGCGGCCTCTCCATGGCCCTGGGCGCGTTCGTGGCCGGGCTGCTGCTGGCCGAGACCGAGTTCCGCCACGAGGTCGAGGTGCTGATCGAGCCGTTCAAGGGCCTGCTGCTGGGCCTCTTCTTCGTGTCCCTGGGCATCAACCTCGACCTGTCGCTGATGGTGCGCCAGCCGGCCCTGATCCTGGGCGCGGCCGTGGGCCTGGTGGCGATGAAGGGCGTGGCGGTCACCGGCCTCGCCCGGCTCTTCGGCCTTCGTGCGCCGGCCGCCGTCGAGACCGGCCTGGCCCTGGCCGCGGGCGGCGAGTTCGCCTTCGTGATCCTGAACCAGGCCCTGGCCGCCCGAGTCGTCGCGCCGGCCCTGGGGGAGGCCATGCTGGTGGCCGCGGGCCTGACCATGTTCGCCTCGCCCCTGCTCACCGCCCTGGGGGCGCGGATCGGCGCGACAGCCAGCGCCCATGCCGCCGCCCCCGAGCCGCCGCCCTCCGACGGCGCCGCGCGGGTTCTGATCGTCGGCTTCGGCCGGGTCGGGCGTCTGGTGGCCGAGATGCTGGACCGGCACGACATCCCCTGGCTGGCGGTGGAGCGCGACACCCGCCTGGTCGACCAGGGCCGCCACGACGGCGGCCAGGTGTTCTTCGGCGACGCCAGCCGCGCCGAATTGCTGGGCAAGCTGGGGCTGGGCTCGGCACGGGCC
>JAFEEA010000038.1 GCA_018241335.1 Pseudomonadota bacterium | reverse complement strand
CGCCTCGTTCAGGCGGTCAAGGACATGTACGACGCCCTGCTGAACATGACGTGAGCCGCCGATGACCCGCATCGCCACCGCCAACGCCTACAGCGCCGTGCTGGACAACCTGATGGCCGCCCAGCAGCGGCAGATCGACGCCGGATCGCAGGTGTCGTCCCAGAAAAAGGCCACCGATCTCAAGGGCTACGCCGCCAGCGCCGAAACCCTGGCCGCGCTGCAGTCGGTTCAGAGCAGCGTCACAGGCTACCTCGACCAGAGCGACGTGCTGTCCAACAAGTTGTCGACCCAGGACCTCGCCCTCAACCAGATGGCGGACTCCGCCAACGGCGCCAGCCAGGCGATCAAGGACGCCCTGGCCTCGGGCAGCGGCGACACCGTGATGCAGGCCCTGCAGGGGTTCTTCCAGAACGCTGTGGGCGCGCTCAACACCAAGTTCGACGGACGCTATGTCTTCGCCGGCGGCCAGGTGAACACCCAGCCGGTGACCGCCACCTCCTTGTCGAACCTGACCTCGGCGCCCTCGATCGCCAGCCTTTTCAAGAACGACCAGTACGTCACCACCAACCAGCTCGACGAATCCACCACGATCCAGTCGGGCTTCCTGGCCGACAAGCTGGGCACCAACCTGTTCAACGCCTTCAAGGCCATCGAGGCCTACGACCAGGGCCCCAACGGCCCCTTCACCGGCCAGCTCACCCAGGCCCAGACCACTTTCCTGCAAAGCCAGATCGCGTCCTTTGACACGGAAGGCACGAACCTGACCAACGTCGCCGGTCAGAACGGCCTGATGCAGAACCAGGTGGATTCGGCCAACAAGGACCTGACCAGCCGCCAGACCATGCTGACCCAGCTGGTGGGCAAGATCACCGACGTCGACGTCGCCAAGGCCGCCTCGGACCTGCAGCAGGCGCAGTTCTCCGTCCAGGCCGCGGCCCAGGTGTTCGCCTCGCTGAAGTCGTCGTCGCTGCTGAACCTGCTGCCGTCGGGCTGAGGTCCGGGCGCCTGCCCTCGCCATCGGGGCGGCGGCGCACTACATAGCGCGGCTGGACTTCCTAGGACCCCGCACCGTGCCGCTCGACGCCCCAGACCTGATGGATTCCGCCCGGGTGGACGCCCTGGTGCGCGAGGCCGTGGGCCTGCCGGCCGGCACGCGGGTGGTGGCGGCCATGTCTGGCGGAGTGGATTCCACCGTCACCGCCGCGCTCCTGAAGCAGGCCGGCTACGACGTGGTCGGCGTCACCCTGCAGCTCTACGACCACGGCGTGGCGGTGAAGCAGAAGGGCGCCTGCTGCGCCGGCCAGGACATTCTCGACGCCCGCACGGCGGCCGAGGCCCTGGGTGTCCCCCACTACGTCCTCGACTACGAAAGCCGCTTTCGCCAGGAGGTGATGGAGGACTTCGCCGACGCCTACCTGCGCGGCGAGACGCCGATCCCCTGCGTGCGCTGCAACCAGACAGTCAAGTTCCGCGACCTGCTGGACGTGGCCCGTGACCTGGGCGCCGAGGCCCTGGCGACTGGCCACTATGTGCGACGCGAGGCGGTGGGTGCGGGCGCCGCGATGCGCCGGGCCGTCGATCCGGCGCGCGACCAAAGCTACTTCCTGTTCGCCACGACGCGCGAGCAGCTCGACTTCCTGCGCTTCCCCCTGGGCGGCCTGGAAAAGCCCCAGGTGCGCGCCATCGCCGCCGGGCTCGGCCTCGGCGTCGCCGACAAGCCCGACAGCCAGGACATCTGCTTCGTGCCGGAGGGCCGCTACACCACGGTCATCGACCGCCTGCGCCCGCAAGGCGCCGTGCCGGGTGACATCGTGCACCTGGACGGCCGGGTGCTCGGCCGCCACGAAGGCGTGACCCGATACACGGTCGGACAGCGCCGCGGCCTCAACATCGCGGTGGGCGATCCGCTGTTCGTGGTTCGGCTGGACGCCGACAAGCGCCAGGTGATCGTCGGCCCGCGCGAGGCGCTGCTGGCGGCCTCGCTGGCGCTGAAGGAAACCAACTGGCTGGGTGACCAGCCCACCATCGAGGCGGCGGCCGAGGCTGGCCAGCCGGTGCTGGCGCGCGTGCGCTCGACCCGCGAACCCTCGCCCGGCCGCCTGGTGCTGGAAGACGGCGTGGCGCTGGTGGCCTTCGACGCGCCAGAGGAAGGCGTCGCCCCCGGCCAGGCCTGCGCCCTCTACGACCCTGCGGACCCCACCCGCCTGCTGGGCGGCGGCTTCATCGCCTCGACCCGGGCGGCGGGCTAGCCGGCGAACCCCTGCGTCACCGAACGCCTGTCGTCCTGCGGCCTTGCTTTCCAGCCGACCTATTCCCCCGCCAGAACCTCGCCCAGCGGCGGCGCCGTCTCGTTGCGTTCGGCGGCGCGCAGATCCGTGCCGGTGACGGTCTTGCCGCAGGCGTCGCAGACGAGGCGCGGCTGCAGCTCGGCGCCGCAGTCGTGGATCAGGGGGATCGGCGTTCCACAGTCGCCATAGACATAGCGGTCGCCCCAGGCCTTCAGCGTCAGCAGCACCGGCAACAGGTCGCGGCCCTTGGCGGTCAGCACGTATTCGTGCCGGGGCGGGCGCTCGGAATAGAGCCGTGTCTCCATCACCCCGAAGGCCACGAGGCTCTTCAGCCGGGCGGCCAGGACGTTGCGGGCCACGCCGAGGCGCGCCTGCCAGTCGTCGAAGCGCCGCACGCCGGCGAAGGCGTCGCGCAGGATGATCATGGTCCAGGGATCGCCCACCACCGAAAGCGCTCCGGCGACGGAACAGGTTTCCTTGGAATAGTCGGCTGTGCGGCCCATGCGCCTAAGGTGCGGCCCAACGGGACCGATGGCAAGCATTGCCTTTCTGGACCCGCTTGCCGGGTAGTTAAAAGCAACCTACATCCCATGTCCGGCCAGCGCTTGCGTGCGCGCCCATGGCGGCGCAAATCGCGGGCGCGCCAGCCCTGAAGGAGTTTGCACCCATGTCCGCCGATCCCGTCGTCATCGCCGCCTACGCCCGCACCCCCATGGGCGGCTTCCAGGGCGCGCTCTCGGGCGCCAAGGCCACTGACCTGGGCGCGGCGGCGGTGAAGGCGGCTGTCGCGCGCTCGGGCGTCTCGGCCGAGGCCATCGACCAGATCGTCATGGGCTGCGTCCTGCCGGCGGGGCTCGGCCAGGCCCCGGCGCGCCAGGCGGCCTTGGGCGCGGGCCTGCCCAAGTCGGTGGAAGCCACCACCGTCAACAAGATGTGCGGCTCGGGCATGCAGGCGGCCATCCTGGCCCACGACGCCTTGGCCGCCGGCTCGGCCGACATCATCGTGGCGGGCGGCATGGAGAGCATGACCAACGCGCCCTACCTGCTGGGCAAGCACCGCGGCGGCGCGCGCATCGGCCACGACAGGGTGATGGACTCCATGTACCTGGACGGCCTCGAGGACGCCTACGAGCCGGGCAAGCTGATGGGCGCCTTCGCCGAGGAAACCGCCGCAGTCTACCAGTTCACCCGCGCCGACATGGACGCCTACGCGATCGAGAGCCTGGCGCGCGCCCGGCGGGCGGTGGAGAGCGGCGCCTTCCGCCGCGAGATCGTTCCCGTGGAAATCGCCGGCCGCAAGGGCGTCGAGACCGTCAGCGACGACGAGCAGCCGCTGAAGGCCGACCCGGCCAAGATCCCGACCCTCAAGCCCGCCTTCGCCAAGGACGGCGGCATCACCGCCGCCAACGCCTCCTCGATCTCGGACGGGGCCGCGGCCCTGGTCCTGACCCGCGCCTCGGTGGCCGAGAAGCTGGGCCTCAGCGTCGTGGCGCGCATCGCCGGCCACGGCGCCCACGCCCACGAGCCGGGCCTCTTCACCACCGCCCCCGTGCCGGCCATGCAAAAGGCCCTGGCCCGCGCCGGCTGGAGCGTCGACGACGTCGACCTGTTCGAGGTCAACGAAGCCTTCGCCGTGGTGGCCATGATCGCCATGCGCGACCTGGCGATCCCGCACGAAAAGCTGAACGTCAATGGCGGCGCCTGCGCCCTCGGCCATCCGATCGGAGCGTCCGGCGCCCGGGTCCTGGCGACCCTGCTGGCCGCCCTGGAGGCCCAGGGAACCAGGCGCGGCATCGCTTCCCTGTGCATCGGCGGCGGCGAGGCCGTGGCGATGGCGGTGGAGCGGGTCTAGCCCCGGCCCGAACGAAAAAGCCCCCCGCCGTCGGCGAGGGGCTTTCGCGTAAAAAAGGCGACGGCACGGCCGTCACCAGTAAACTCTTGATCAGCCCGGCAGGGCCAGCCGCTCGGCGGCGATCGAGAAGCGGGCGTTCGCGCGGCTGGAGTTCTCAGCCGACACGCGCTTCCATACGGCCGAGGCTTCGTCGCGCGTCTCGAAGGGGCCCAGCATCTGCTGCGTGCCGTCCTTCAGCTGCTCGAACTTCAGGCAGGCGTACTCGCCGCCCAGGACCCAGAACCGTTCCTTCGTCATCCTACTCGGGCTCCTCGGGCCGTCACGAGACGACCCTTGTGTGGTTTTGACAGATAATCTGGGGAATTCCCTTGTGGAAGAAGGGATCGCTTGAGAGAAGGCCATCTTGTCAAAGCGCGACATTGTCACATTTGTCAAAACGCGACAGACTGTCGGCATGGCCCTCGCTCCCGAACGCAAGCTCTTCCTCGGCGTCCGCCTCAAGCGCCTTCGCCGCGACCTGGGCCTGACCCAGTCGCGCATGGCGGAGGACCTGGGCGTCTCGCCCAGCTACCTGAACCACCTGGAGCGCAACCAGCGCCCGGTCACCGCCCAGATGCTGCTGCGCCTGGCAGAGGTCTACGACATCGACGTGCGCAGCCTGTCGGCCGACCAGGACGCCGCCGGCGCCCAGGACCTGTCGGAGGTGCTGGCCGACCAGCTGTTCCGCGACCTCGGCATCCCCCGCCACGAGATCGCCGAGGTGGCCGAGAACGCCCCGGGCGTCGCCGACGCCATCGTTCGCCTCTACCGCGCCTATGACGACCGCCGCCGCCTGTCGGACCTCGGCGCCTTCGACCGCAGCGAGGACGGGCAGGGGCCGGGGCCGGCGCTGACGCCATCGGACTGGGTGCGCGACTACATCCAGAGCCAGCGCAACTTCTTTCCCGACCTGGATGAGATGGGCGAGGCTCTGGCGGCAGAGCTGAAGCCGGAGGTGCAGGGCTTCGTCACCTCGGCGCGCAACCGCCTGGCTGAGCGGCACGGGGTGCAGGTGCGGGTCCTGCCGATGGAGGTGCTGCCCGACTCCATCCGCCGCTACGACCACCATCGCCGCCGCCTGATGCTGTCGGAGCTGCTCGGCGGCCCCGGTCGCGCCTTCTCCATCGCCTATCAGCTGGCCCTGCTGGAACACGACGCGGACCTCACCGCCATGGTCGAGCGCTCCGGCGCGCCGATGGGGCCGACGCGGCGGCTGCTCAAGGTGTCGCTGGCCAACTACCTCGCCGCCGCGGCGATGATGCCGTACGAGACCTTCCGCGATACCTGCGAGAAGACCTTCTACGACATCGCCCTGGTGCGCGCCCGTTTCGGCGCCAGTTTCGAGCAGGTCTGCCACCGGCTGACCACCCTCTCGCGCCCGACCGCCCGGGGCGTGCCCTTCTTCATGCTGCGCGTGGATTCGGCCGGCAATATCTCCAAGCGCTTCGCCGGGGCGGCGTTTCCCTTCTCGCGCTTTGGCGGCACCTGCCCGCGGTGGAAGATTCACTCGGCCTTCCGCACGCCCGGGAAAATCATCACCCAGATCGTCGAGACCCCGGACGGGACGCGCTACTTCACCCTGTCGCGCACGGTCTGGCGCATCGCCTCGCCCTATGCGGAGGAGGACTCCGAGCTGGCCGTCGGCCTTGGCTGCGAGCTCAAGCACGCCGGCCGTCTGATCTATGCCCGAGGCCTCGACCTCGCCAATCCGGTTGTCACCGAGATCGGTCCCGCCTGCCGGGTCTGCGAGCGCCCCGCCTGCCCCCAGCGCGCCGCCGAGCCGGTCAGCCGCACCCTCACCGTCGACGATTTCACAAAGTCGATCTCGCCCTATCCCTTTGCCGGCGCTTAGGATTCCGGCCAAGTTCCCACACGGAAACCGAGCTCCGCCTTACCGAAGATTAAGCGGCCCGCCTGCCGAAACCTCTGGCGTTCCACGCCGGCCCGGCACAACACTCCCGTAAAACCATAAGACTTTTCATTCGGGAGATTGCGATGGGTGGGGTTCTGACCGTGGCGCGGGAGCGCGCGGCGTCGTGAGTGTTTCCGGAACCACCGCGCGAGCGGACCTTCGCCTGGGGACCAAGCTCGCCTACGGCGTCGGCTCTATCGCCTACGGCGCCAAGCTCCAGGTCCTGGGCGTCCTGCTGTTCTTCTACAATCAGATGATGGGCCTGCCGGCGCACCTGGTCAGCACCGTGTTGTCGGCGGCGATCATTATCGACGCCGTCTGGGACCCGCTGGTGGGTCAGGTCTCCGACAACGCTCACACGCCCTGGGGACGGCGCCATCCGTTCATGTACGCCTCGGCCCTGCCGGTGGCGCTTTGCGTGGTCTTCATGCTCAACCCGCCCGCCGGCCTGTCCGGAACCGGCCTGCTGGTCTTCGCCGCGACCATGGCGATCGGCGCGCGGATGATGATCAGCCTCTATGAGATTCCGAACAGCGCGCTCGTGGCGGAACTGGCCCCCGACTACGACAGGCGGACCAGCCTGATGAGCTGGCGCTACTTCTTCCAGACCGTCGGCCAGGCGATCGCGATCAGCCTGTCGAGCTTCGTCTTCCTGCGCCCGCATGACGGCCTGCCGGGCCAGTTCAACAAGGCGGGCTATGGGCCATTCGCCCTGACGGTGGGGGTGATCATGTTCGCCTCGATCATCGTCTCCAGCCTCGGCACCCATGGCCAGATCAAGACCCTGCGCGCGCCGGCGCGGCGCAAGTCGACCTTCAAGGAGATCGCCCGCGGCTTCCTGCTGACGATCAGCAACCGCAACCTGGTGGTGCTGTCGATCGCCGGCATGCTGTTCGGCTTCATGGTCGGCCTCTCCGGCGGCCTGACCTTCTATTTCAACACCTACCTGTGGGGGCTCAGCACCGCCCAGATCGGGACCATCGCGCTCTCGGCCCTGGTCGGCGCGGTGCCCGCCGTGATCCTGGCGCCGCTGCTGTCGCGGCGGTTCGGCAAGAAGCCGGTGTGCGTCAGCCTGTTCTTCTGCTCTATCGTGGCGGTCACGGCGCCCATCGCCTGTAAGCTGGCGGGGATCATGCCGCCGTCCGGCTCGCGCGAGCTGGTGGTGCTGCTGCTGGTGGCGCACATGACGACATCGGCCTTCTCGATGATGGGCTTCATCATCGTCTCGTCGATGATCGCCGACATCGTGGAAGAGATCGAACTGACCACCGGCCAGCGGTCCGAGGGCCTGCTCTTCGCCGCCGACACCTTCCTGCAGAAGGTCACGACGGGCGTCGCCGCCGGCCTGCCGGGGTGGCTGCTGCTGCGGGTGGGGCTGCCAGTGGGGGCGCACCCCAAGACCGTGGACCCCTCGATCATGATCCACCTGGCGCAGCTCTACCTGCCGACGGTGACGGTGCTGATGCTGTGCTCGACCACCTGTATCCTGTTCTATCGGATCGACCGCCAGCAGCACGAGAGCAACCTGCGCCGGATCGCCGACGCGGCGGCGCTAGCCGAGACGGTGGAAGAAGCCCTGCACCAGCCGCTGGACCCCGCGGCCTGAGGCCCTCTGCGGCGCCGCGCCAGCCCCGCGAGGGTCGACGCGGCGGCCGCGGAATGTGACACTGCTATAATAGATCGTATCCAGGCGGCATTTCATGCGCCGCAGGGGCGGCGCGCCGATCTGTCCGGGTCGGTCGCCCTCCCGCAACATTATGATTTGAAAGGGGTTCGCTCTTCCGGACGGACCCTTCGGGAGTTTCAGATGATCCTCTTCGGTGTGCGCCATCCACCCCTTTCGCCGCTCGCGGATTCGCGCCGCGCGGCCGGCGTGTGCGGGGGCGCGGCCTGATGGACGCCAAGACTCCCGCCGAAGACATCAAGCCATCCGACACGACAGGTGGGCCGCCGCAAGGCCGGCCGCCAGGCGGTCCGGGCGGCGGACCGCCCGGGATGCGCGGCAAGCGCAACCTCACCGAAGGCCCGATCACCCGGACCCTGCTGGTGTTCTCCCTGCCGGTGCTGGGGGGCAACGCCCTGCAGTCGCTGAACCTCACCGCCAACCAGATATGGGTCAGCCACACCCTGGGGGTCCAGGGCGTCACCGCCCTCGGCAACTCCAACCAGGTGATGATGCTGATGCTGGGGTCGATCTTCGGCGTCAGCATGGCCGCCAACATCCTGGTCGCCCAGTCGGTGGGGGCGGGCAATTTCACCCAGGTCAAGAAGGTGATGGGCACGGCCACGACCTTCTTCTTCGTGCTGGCCTCGATCCTGGCCACCACCGGCGGGCTGCTCGCGCCGCACATCCTGGCCATGATGGATACGCCGCTGGAGGCCAGGGCCGGCGCCATCGCCTATCTGCGCATCGCCTTCTCGGCCGTGCCCTTCATGTACTTCTTCGCCTTCATGCAAATGGCCCAGAGAGGGGCCGGGGATTCCACCACCCCGTTCTGGTTCATGCTGTTGGCTGTGGCCCTGGACGTGGTTCTGAACCCGCTGCTGATCCTGGGCATCGGGCCGTTCCCGAGGTTGGGCGTGGCGGGATCGGCCACCTCGACCCTGATCGGCCAGGGGGTCTCCCTCGTCTTCCTGATCGCCCACCTCTATCGCAAGAACAGCGTCCTCCTGCTTCGGCCGGGCGAGTTCCACCTGCTGAAGCCGGACTTCGACATCATGCGCGCCCTGGTCACCCGCGGCATTCCCATGGGCATCCAGATGTTCGTGATGTCGGGAGCCGGCATTGTCATGCTGTTCCTGGTCAACCAGTACGGGGCCATCACCTCGGCCGCCTATTCCATGTCGTCGATGATCTGGAGCTACCTGCAGATGCCGACCATGGCGCTGGGGGCCTCGATCTCGTCCATGGCGGCCCAGAACGTCGGCGCCGGGCGCTGGGACCGGGTCGCCCGGATCGCGCGGTCCGGCGTCACCTCCAGCCTGGTGGTCAGCGCCGCCCTGGCGACCGTGCTCTACATCTTCAACGACCAAGTGCTGAGCCTGCTCCTGCGCCGCGACTCCCCCGCCTTGGCCGAGGCGCACCACATCAACATCCTGTCACTCTGGGGGTTTGTGATCTTCTCGATCACCTTCGCCCTGTCGGGCGTCATCCGCTCCACGGGCGTGGTCTGGGTGCCGCTGATCATCCTGGCGACCTCGATGATCGCCGTGCGCATTCCCTTCGCCATCGCGCTGAAGCCCTATCTGGGCGAGGACGCCATCTGGTGGAGCTTCCCCATGGGGACCATCACTTCGGCGTCCCTGACGGCGCTGTACTATCGCTTCGGCAACTGGCGGAAGTCGCGCATGCTGCAGAGCCAGCCCTACGGCCAGACGTCTGATTCCGGGGCTTCCACTCCGGCCATGGATCCGCCCGAGGAGGACGAGGAGGCCGCCGAGGTCATGGCCGCGTCCAAGCGTCCTGCGGCCTGACGGAAGAGCGAGGCCGCGCGCATGCCTGACGGAGCCATCGTCGTCACCGCCAAGTTCGGGCGCAAGCGCGACACCATCCTGGCGGCCGCCACCGACGTGCTGAACCACGAGGGCGTCAAGGGCATGACCCTGGCCAGCGTGGCGGGCAAGGTCGGGCTGATCACCACCAGCGTCACCTACTACTTCAAGAAGAAGGAAGACCTGGCGGCGGCCTGCTTCCTGAAAGGCATCGAACGCATCGAGGCCCTGGTCGCCGAAGCGGCCGGCCGGGCGACGCCGGGCGAGCGGCTCTACGCCCTGCTGGACCTCTACCTCGGCATGAAGGGCCGCATCCGCGCCGGCGACGAGCCGCCGATCCCGGTGTTCAGCGACATCCGCGCCCTCACTGGCGACCACCGGCTGCAGGTGGTGGAAGCCTATCTCGGCCTCTTCCGCTCGGTGCGCGACCTGCTGGGCAAGGGGCCCGAGCATACGCGCGGGCCCGACACCGCCTTCACCCAGATGGTGCTGGAGCAGCTTCACTGGATGCAGGTGTGGCTGAACCGATATCCGATCGAGGACTTCCCGGGCCTGCGCGACCGCATGCACGACATGCTGATGCACGGCCTGGGTCCCGAGGGCGCGACCTGGGCGCCCCGGCGGCTCGACCCTGCCGCCATTGGGCCGGACGCCGGCGGCCAGCGCGAGACCTTCCTCTTGGCCGCCACGCGGCTGATCAACCAGCAGGGCTATCGCGGCGCGTCGGTGGAAAAGATCTCAGCCGAACTCAATGTCACCAAGGGCTCGTTCTATCATCACCACAGCGCCAAGGACGACGTGGTGGTGTCCTGTTTCCGGCGCTCGTTCCAGGTGGTGCGCAACGCCCAGGACGCCGCCCTGGCCCTGGACGCCGACGCCTGGACGCGGCTGTCGTCGGCCGCCGCGGCCCTGATGGAGTTCCAGCTCTCGCCCGAGGGCCCGCTGCTGCGCTCGTCGGCGCTCAGCGCCCTGCCCGAGGGCATGCGGGTGGAAATGATGGCCCAGTCGAACCAGCTCTCCGAACGCTGGGCGCGGATGATCGCCGACGGGATCGCGGAGGGCTCCATCCGCCCCGTCGACCCCTTCATCGCCGCCCAGATGTTCAACGCCGGCCTCAACGCCGCCGCCGACCTGCCCGTCCTGCTGGCGGGCGTCACCGCCGCGCAGCTGGTCGACCTCTACGCGCGGCCGATGCTGACGGGCCTGCGCCCGCGCTGAGCCGAGGTCCGGTCAGTCCGTCCAGCGGCGAGCGAACTCCACCACCTGCTGGGCCACCGTCGTCACCTGCCAGGCGTCGCGCCGGTCGCGGAAGTCGCCGTCCTCGTCGTAGAGGCCCTGGGCGCTGTTCAGGGTCGCGCCCAGCGGAGTCGGCCAGCCGCGCATGGCGTGGATGATGCCGCGCAGGGCCGCCAGGGTCGATCCCGCCGCCTGCCAGCCGTCGGCCGCCACGATCAGGCCCACAGCCCGCCCGTCGAAGTAGGGGCGCTTGTCTTCGCGCAGGCCCTCCAGCGTATCGAGGGCGTTCTTGACCAGGCCGGAGATCGAGCCGTGATAGCCGGGGCTGGCGACGATCACCCCGTCGCACTCGCTGACCGCCTTGAGGAAGTCGGCGGCGGCGCCGTTGTCGGGCTCGGCAGGATTGTAGATCGGCAGGCCGGTCAGGAACGGCCCGTCGAACAGCTTCGTCGTCGCGCCGGCGGCCTCGGCGGCCTCCAGCGCCTTGCGCAGGGCCCTCTCGCTCGAGGACGAGGAACGCACAGTACCGCCCAGGCCGACGATGAAGGGGCGGCGCCCGTCAGAAAGACTCAAACCTCGGTTCCCCCAAAACGGCTGCGACCGGTTTGCAGATGTCTATAGCCTCGCCCGCGCGGCCTTGTCTTGCCGCGTGAACGGGGCTGGATTGCCCGCCTGCGCCCGCCGTCTCAGGCGTCGGCCGTCTCGAACACCTTCTTCAGGTCGGACTTCATGATCTTGCCGTTGGCGTTGCGCGGCAGGGTCTCGTGCCAGAAGACGACCTTGACCGGCACCTTGAAGGCCGCCAGCCGTTCGGCGACCCAGGTGCGCAGCTCCTGTTCGGTGGCCTCAGCGCCGGGTTTCAGCGTGACCACCGCGCCCGGTTCCTCGCCCAGGGTGCGGTGCGCGATGCCGACGATAGCCGCGTCCATCACCGCGGGGTGCTCGTAGAGGACGTTCTCCACCTCCACGCAGTAGATGTTCTCGCCGCCCCGGATCAGCATGTCCTTGGCCCGGTCGATGATGAAGCAGAAGCCTTCCTCGTCCATCCGCGCCAGGTCGCCGGTCTTGACCCAGCCGTCGACGAAAGTCTGGGCCGTGGCCTCGGGCTTGTTCCAATAACCCTTCACGATCATCGGGCCCTTGGCCCAGAGCTCGCCGACCTCGCCCCGCGGCAGCTCGCGGTCGCCCTCGACGGTCATGATCTTCATCTCGCACACCGCCGCGGCCGGGCCGCAGCTGTCGGGCCGGCGCATGTAGTCCAGGCCCATGTTCGAGGTGAAGGTGGCGCTGGTCTCGGTCATGCCCCAGCCCTGGCCGGGCATGGAGCCCTTGAAGGTCTCGCCGATCTTGCGCACCAGCTCCGGCGCCGAGGGCGCGCCGCCGTATGAGACCCCCTGCAGCGAGGACAGGTCGTACTTGGCCCGCGCCGGGTGCTCGATCAGCTGCCAGGCGATGGTCGGCACGCCGCCGGTGGCGGTGACCCGCTCGCGCTCGATCAGCCGCATGCCCTCCTCGGCGTCCCATCGGCGCATCAGCACCAGCTTGCCGCCGGCGTTCACGCACGGGACCGTGGTGGCGTTGCAGCCGGTGACGTGGAACATCGGCACCACCAGCAGGGTCACCCGCTGCGGCAGGTTCGGGTCGTCCGGGTCCGGGGCCGGCTCGCCGCGCCGCAGGAAGCCGCGCGCCGCCGCCGCCCCGGCGGTGAAGATGTTGGTGGTGATGTTTCGCTGGGTGCCCAGCGCGCCCTTCGGCTTTCCGGTGGTGCCGGAGGTGTAGAAGATGGTGGCGTCATCCTCGGGGCCGATCTCGACAGGCGGCAGGGCCGCGTCCGGCAGCTTGCCCCAGTCGTTCACCGCGCCCAGCAGGTCTTCCAGTTTGCGCACCAGGGGATGGGCCACCTCGTCGATCTCGCGGGTGACGAAGACGGCCTTCAGGTTGGGGCAGTTATGCAGGTGCTCGGCCAGGCGCTCCAGGCGCTCGGCGTCGACGATGGCTGCCTTGGTCCCGGAATCGGTCAGGCCGTATTCCAGCTCGGGGCCCGTCCACCAGGCGTTCAGGGGGGTGACGATGGCGCCGATGGTCGCCGCCGCGAAGAAGGCGACCGGCCATTCGGGCAGGTTGCGCATGATCACCGCCACGCGGTCGCCCTTGCCGACCCCCAGGTCCGTCAGCGCGCGCGCCAGGGCGATGGTCGCCTTGTGGAAGGCGCCATAGGTCGCCCGGTCGTTCTCGTAGACGAGGAACTCGCGGTCCCTGAAAGCCAGGCTGTTCTCGAACACCGCCCGCAGGGTCGGCGGGCAGTTCTTCCAGACCTTGGTGGGAACGCCCCGGATGATGCGTTCCTCGGTCTCGAAGCGCTCGCCGGGGGCGGTCAGCCGGGCGTGGGCCTCGGCGATGGACATCACCGGCCAGCCGGCCGGAAACGGTGAGGAGGCGGCCGCGGCCGCCTCCTCGCTACGCAACTCAGTCGTCATGAAGCGACGGTTCCTTAAGTCGGGATCAGGCGTCTTCCCGGGCCTTGGCGACCTGGGCCTTCAGCTCCTCGATGGCCGCGCCGTACTTGTCGAGCGCCGCTTCCTTGAGCTTGGGCAGGTGATAGTTCGGGAACAGGTCCTGGTCGGGCCGGTAGTCCTTGAGCACCTGCTTGGCGACGGTGGTCTTGTGGACTTCCGTCGGGCCGTCGGCGATGCCCATCACCAGGGCCGAGGTCACCATGCCCATGAACGGCATCTCGTTGGAGACGCCCATGGCGCCGTGCAGGTGCGCGGCGGTGGTGGCGATGTCGTGGTACACCTTGGGCATGGCCACCTTGATGGCGGCGATGTCCTTGCGGACCATGTTGTAGTCCTTGTGCTTGTCGATCAGCCAGGCGGTGCGCAGCACCAGCAGGCGGAACGACTGCAGCTGGATCCAGCAGTCGGCGATCTGCTCCTGCACCACGGCCAGGTCGGCTAGGCGCCCGTCGCGGGTCTGGCGCGACACGGCCCGGCGGCACATCAGGTCGAAGGCGCGCTGGCAGGCGCCGACGGTGCGCATGGCGTGGTGCACCCGGCCGCCAGACAGGCGGGTCTGGGCGATCAGGAAGGCGCCGCCGCGCGGGCCCAGCAGGGCCTCGGGGCCGACTTCCACGTCGGTGTAGCGCATGTAGGCGTGGCCGCCGCCTTCGCCCGCGCCGACGCCGATGCCGCGCACGATCTCCACGCCTGGGGTCTTGGTGGGCACGATGAAGATCGAGGTTTTCTGGTGGATGTCCTTATGGTCCGGGTCGGTGACCGCGTAGACGATCAGGATGGTCGAGCCGTAGCCGCCCGACGAGAAGTACTTCTCGCCGTTGATCACCCACTTGCCGTTCTTCAGCTCGGCGCGGGTCTTGAAGGTGGTCGGGTCCGAGCCGCCGGCCGGCTCGCTCATCGAGAAGGCCGAGCGGATGTCACCGTTCAGCAGCGGCCACAGCCACTTTTCCTTCTGCTCGGGGGTGCCGTAGTGGGCGATGATCTCGGCGTTGCCGGTGTCGGGCGCCTGGCAGCCGAACACCGAGGGGGCGAGGCCGTTGCGGCCCAGCTTCTCGTTCATCAGGCCCAGCTTCAGCTGGCCATAGCCCTGACCGCCCAGTTCCGGGCCCAGGTGGCAGGCCCACAGGCCCTGCGCCTTCACTTCTTCCTGCAGTGGCTTGATGAACTTTTCCCGCGCGCCGGGGACCATCAGGTTGCGGCCGAGGTTGGAGAGGGGCTCGACCTTCTCCTCCATGAACTCCTCGATCCAATCGAGCTTCTTTTGAAATTCCGGGTCGGTTTCAAAATCCCAAGCCATAAATCGTCTCCCTTCACGCCCCGGCTTTCCGGTGGCGCCTGCAATGTTTCGTTTTTGATGGCGGCATTATCCGGCGCCGCTACGGAAGGCGCAACGGGGGCGAACGGCTGTTTGAATGAAAATTTGAAAAACCGGAATGTGCGCGTATCCGGCGAACGCGACGCCGACCGATACCAAGGCGCCATGGCGTTCCTCATCCGCGGGCGCTACTTCCGACGGCATGCCGCGGGAGGTTCGATCCCATGTCACATCACTATTCCGGGCCGGTGCTGGGCTTCCCGCAAGGCGATGCGCGGCTTGACCTCACCGATCTCTACGCCTTCGCCAAGCCAGGCGACCCGACCCGTTCGATCCTGATCCTGAACGCCCACCCTTCGTTCAGTTTGGAGCCGCGCGGGCCTACCCGCACCGATCCCTTCGCACCCGACGCGCTCTACGAAGTGAAGATCGACACCGATGGCGATCTCGTCGCCGACATCGCCTATCGGGTGCGGTTTTCGGACTTCGAGTGCGGGGTGCAGACGGCGAGCATTCGCCGGGCGGTCGGCGCGGACGCCGCGGGGACCGGCGACACCGGCGAGGTGCTGATCACGGCGGCTCCAGTCTCGCTGGGCGCCACGCCCGACATCGTCGAGGGCGGCGGCCATCGCGTCTTCGCCGGCTGGCGAAGCGACGCCTTCTTCTTCGATGTGCTCGGGGTGCTGGACGGCTTCAACTTCAGCCACACGGATTTCTTCGCCGACAAGGACGTGTGCAGCATCGTGCTAGACGTCCCCAACGTCTCCTTTGGTTCGGGGAAAATCGGGATCTGGGCGCGAACCCTTTTCCAGCGCGATGGACACTGGGCGACGGCCGACCGCGGGGGGCGACCAGGGCAGACGCCGTTCCTGGCCGGCGACGTGTTGGCCGCCTACAACGCAGCGGAGCCGGCGCAGGACCGTCAGTTCATCCCCGCCTTCGCCCATGCGCTCGAACACACGGGCGGCTATGCCCACGCCGAGGCGCTGCGGGTGGCGGCGACCTTGCTGCCAGACGTCCTGTCCTTCGATCCCGCCCGACCGACGGCGTTTCCCGACAACGGCCGCGCCCTGACCGACGACGTCCAAGACCACTTCCTGGCCATCCTCACCAACGGCAAGGTGACGTCCGACGGCGTAGGGCCGCACGACGATCTGCTTGAGGACTTTCCCTATCTTGGGCCGCCGCATGCCGCGCGATCCTCGGCGCCGGACGGATCGGGTGTGGCGGCATAGTGGTGGGTGTCGGCCGCCGCCTGCGTCCCGTCCGCGTCCCGCGCCACCATCAGGCGCACGTCGCTGGCCAGCCGTCAGGGCTGCTCTCCGGACGGATTTGCCGGTGGCTGGTGCGGATGATGTGACCGCGGCGCGCCGATTGGGGCGCGCACGTCATCCCCGGTTGACCTGCGGGCCGTTTCGGACTTGCCTGCCGGCCGAAGCGAAGGAGCCCGCCCATGACCAAGCCCGAGACCGTCGGCCTTTCCCGCGCCCGCCTGGCGCGCATCGATGCGTTCCTCAAGAGCCGCTACGTCGACGCCGGCAAGCTGCCGGGGGCCGTGACCCTGGTGGCGCGCAAGGGCGAGGTGGCGCATCTGGGGGTGGTCGGCCTGGGCGACGTGGAGCGCGGAACGCCGCTGAAGGAAGACTCCATCTTCCGCATCTACTCGATGACCAAGCCGCTGACCTCGGTAGCCCTGATGATGCTGGTCGAGGAAGGCGCCATCGCCCTCGACGACCCGGTGGAGAAGTTCATCCCCGCCTGGAAGGACCTCGGGGTGTTCGAGGCGGGCGTGGCGCCGCTCTTCATGACCCGCCGCCCCACGCGGCCCATGCAGGTGGTCGACCTGCTGCGCCACACCTCGGGCCTGACCTACGGCTTCCAGAACCGCACCAACGTCGATGCCGCCTACCGCAAGGCGGCCTTCGGCGGCGTCGATTCCAAGCTGCCGCTGGAGGGCATGATCGCCGAGCTGGCCAAGCTGCCGCTGGAATTCTCGCCGGGTGAGGCCTGGAACTATTCGGTCTCCACCGACGTCGTCGGCTACCTGGTGCAGGTCGTCTCTGGCATGCCGTTCCAGGACTTCCTGCAGAGCCGCCTGATCGGCCCCCTCGGCATGAC
Source organism: Pseudomonadota bacterium (assembly GCA_018241335.1). Taxonomy (GTDB): domain Bacteria; phylum Pseudomonadota; class Alphaproteobacteria; order Caulobacterales; family Caulobacteraceae; genus Acaudatibacter. Next base: position 9,788 of record JAFEEA010000038.1, on the reverse strand, counting down.
CGACACCGGCTTCCATGTGCCCGCCGACAAGGCCGACCGCTTCGTCGCCTGCTACGCCCGCGGGCCCAAGGGCGAGTTGGCGCTGCAGGACGATCCCAAGAAGAGCAGCTATCTAGAGCCGCCCAGCTTCTACTCCGGCGGCGGCGGCCTGGTCTCCACGGCGGCCGACTACCTGAAGTTCTGCCAGATGCTGCTGAACGGCGGGACCTTCAACGGCACGCGCTACCTAAGCCGCAAGACCATCGCCCTGATGACCGCCAACCACCTGCCCGGCGGCCAGGACCTGACCCAGATGTCGCGCTCGCTGTTCTCGGAAGCCACCAACGCCGGCATCGGCTTCGGCCTGGGCTTCGCGGTGAACCTGGACCCCGCCAAGGCGCTGATCTCGTCCACCAGGGGCGAGTACTACTGGGGCGGCGCGGCCTCGACGGCGTTCTGGATCGACCCGGCCGAGGAGCTGGTGGTGGTGTTCATGACCCAGCTCATGCCGTCCAGCACCTATCCGATCCGGCGCGAGCTGCGCACGCTGGTCTATTCCGCGTTCGACGACTGAGGCCGCGGCGGTGGAGCTCAGCGCGGCGCTGCTGGTGTGGCGGCGTCGCGACGGCCGCCCCGAGTTCCTGCTCGCCCACCCAGGCGGCCCCATCTGGCGCAACCGCGACGCCGGCGCTTGGTCGATCCCAAAAGGCTTGGTGGAGCCGGGCGAGGACATGCGGGCGGCAGCCCTACGCGAGTTCGCCGAGGAGACGGGCATTGCGCCGCCCACCGGCCTGACGCCGCTGGCGCCCTGCCTGATCCGGCGCGGAAAGACCGTGGCGGCTTGGCTGGGCCGGGCCGACCTCGACCTTTCGGCGGCGCGGTACGGCCTCTTCGAAATGGAATGGCCGCCCCGGTCCGGGCAACGGGCGCGGTTCCCCGAAGTCGACCGCCTGGCCTACTTCCGCCTCGAAGAAGCCCTGGCCAAGCTGTCACCGGGCCAGCATCCGATCCTTCGCGAAGCCGCCGGTCGTCTGGGAGCCTGACCGCCCTGGGGCGGCTTGGCTTCACCTTGCGTCACTTCGGACTGGACGAAACGTCGCACGGCGGGCATGCGTTCACGCGCCATGAGTGAGCTTTCCGCCCCGATCCAACGCATCGTCATCTTCGGCGCCACCGGCGACCTCGCCGCCCGGATGCTGCTGCCGTCGCTCTATTTCCTGGACGCCGACCGGCTGCTGCCGGAGGGGCTGAAGATCATCGGTTCCGCCCGGTCGGCCATGGACCGCGCCGCCTTCGTCGCCCAGGTGCGCGGCGTGATGGACAAGCGGTCGGAGGGGGTCGACGAGGCAGTGTGGGCCCGCTTCGCCGCGCGCCTGGACTACTGCGCCGCCGATGTCACCCGCGGCGCGGGGCTGAAGGACCTCTCCGGCCTGATCGGGGGCGCCTCGACGGTCTACTACCTGGCCCTGTCCCCCAGCCTCTACGGCGCGGTCTGCCGCGCCCTGGACGAGAGCGGCCTGGCCTGCGGCGAGTGCCGCATCGTGCTGGAAAAGCCGCTCGGCCACGACCTGGAGACCTCCCGCGCCATCAACGCCGAGGTGGCCGAGGTGTTCGAGGAGAACCGGGTCTTCCGGATCGACCACTACCTGGGCAAGGAGACGGTCCAGAACCTGTTGGCCCTGCGTTTCGCCAACACCCTGTTCGAGCCGCTGTGGAACAACCTGGCCATCGACCACGTGCAGATCACCGTGGCCGAGACCGAAGGGGTGGGTGACCGCTGGCCCTACTACGACGAGTACGGCGCGCTGCGGGACATGGTCCAGAACCACATGCTGCAGCTGCTGACCCTGATCGCCATGGAGCCGCCGGCGGACGCCGGGGCCGACTCGGTGCGCGACGAGAAGGTCAAGGTGCTGAAGTGCCTGCGCCCCTTCACCCGCCATGACGCCCAGCAGTTGTCGGTGCGCGGCCAGTACAAGGGCGGCGTCGTCGAGGGCAAGACCTGCAAGTCCTACGAGGAGGAGCGGGGCGGGGCCAGCCAGACCGAGACCTTCGTCGCCCTGCGCGCCGATATCGACAACTGGCGCTGGGCCGGGGTCCCCTTCTTCCTGCGCACCGGCAAGCGCCTGCCCGAGCGGCGCACCCAGATCGCCATCCAGTTCAAGCCGCTGCCGCACTCCATCTTCGGCGCGGCGGCCGACAGCGACCTCACCGCCAACCGCCTGGTCATCGATCTGCAGCCCAAGGAAGACATCTCCCTGCTGCTGATGAACCGCCGGCCGGGCCTGACCGGATCGCGCCTGCAGGCCCTGCCGCTCAGCCTGTCGCTGGACGACGGCGGGCGGCGGCGCATCGCCTATGAGCGCCTGCTCCTGGACGTGCTGGCCAACAACCCGGCCCTGTTCGTGCGCCGCGACGAGGTGGAGCTGGCCTGGGCCTGGATCGACGGTGTCGCCGACAGCTGGGCCGACGCCGGCCAGGCGCCTCGCCCCTATGCGGCCGGAAGCTGGGGCCCGGCGGGAGCCTTCGCGCTTCTGGAGCGTTCGGGCCGCGCCTGGCTGGACGAGTAGGAACCGCCCATGCATCCCGTCACCGCCGAGGTCACCGAGCGGATCGCCGAACGCAGCCGCGACACCCGCGCCGACTACCTGGAGCGGATGCGCGGCGCCGCCGACGCCGGGCCGGCGCGGGGCAAGCTCTCCTGCGCCAACTGGGCCCACGCCTTCGCCGCCGAGCCGGGCGACGTGAAGGCGGCGCTGCGCAATCCCAATGCGCCCAACATCGGCATCGTCTCGGCCTACAACGACATGCTCTCGGCCCACCAGCCGCTGGAGCGGTTTCCGGCCATCATCAAGGCGGCCGCGCGCGAGGTCGGGGCCACGGCCCAATATGCCGGCGGCGTGCCGGCCATGTGCGACGGGGTCACGCAAGGGCGGCCGGGCATGGAGCTCAGCCTGTTCTCCCGGGACGTCATCGCCATGTCGACGGCGGTGGCCCTGACCCACGACGCCTTCGACGCGGCCCTGATGCTCGGCGTCTGCGACAAGATCGTGCCGGGCCTGACCATCGGCGCGCTGTCGTTCGGCCACCTGCCGGTGATCTTCGTGCCTGCCGGGCCGATGACCTCGGGCATTCCCAACGCCCAGAAGGCCCAGGTCCGCGCCCTCTACGCCCAGGGAAAGGCGACGCGGGACGAGTTGCTCGACAGCGAGATGAAGTCCTACCACGGGCCGGGCACCTGCACCTTCTATGGCACCGCCAACTCGAACCAGATGCTGATGGAGATGCTGGGCCTGCACCTGCCCGGCTCGGCCTTCGTCAATCCCGGCACCGAGTTGCGCGACGCCCTGGTCGCGGCCGCGCCCCGGCGAGCGGTCCAGATCTCGCGATCGTCCAACGACTACACGCCGATGAGCGCGGTGGTGGGGGTCAAGAGCGTGGTCAACGCCGTCGCAGGCCTGATGGCGACGGGCGGCTCGACCAACCACACCCTGCACCTGGTGGCGATGGCCCGGGCGGCGGGGGTGCTGCTGACCTGGGAAGACCTCGACGACCTGTCGCGCGTCACGCCGCTGATCGCCCGCGTCTATCCGAACGGGTCGGAGGACGTGAACGCCTTCCATGCCGCGGGCGGCATGGCCTTCGTGGTGCGTCAGCTGCTGGACGCGGGCCTGGCCCATGACGACGTCGCCACCGTGGCCGGCCCCGGCCTGCGCCGCTACCAGACAGAGCCCTTCCTGCGCGACGGCGAGCTGGTCTGGCGCGAGGGCGCGGCCGCCACCCATGCGCCGGACATCCTGCGCCCGGTGGACGATCCGTTCGAGTCCGAGGGCGGGCTGCGCCTGGTCACGGGTAATCTCGGCCGTGCGGTGATCAAGACCTCGGCGGTGAAGCCCGAGCACCGCCTGGTGGAGGCGCCGGCCCTGGTGTTCGACGACCAGGACGACCTGCTGGCGGCTTTCCAGCGCGGCGAGCTCGATCGCGACTTCATCGCCGTCCTGCGCTTCCAGGGCCCCAAGGCCAACGGCATGCCCGAGCTTCACAGCCTGACCCCGACGCTCAGCGTGCTGCAGGATCGCGGGCGAAAGGTGGCGCTGGTCACCGACGGGCGCATGAGCGGCGCCTCCGGCAAGGTGCCCGCCGCCATCCACGTCACCCCCGAAGCCGCAGCCGGCGGGCCGCTGGCCTGTGTGCGGGACGGCGACATCATCCGCCTCGACGCCGAGGCGGGGCGGCTGGAGATCAAGGTCGACGCCCTGATGGCCCGCGAACGGGCCGTCGGGCGCAACCCCACTCACGGCTTCGGGCGCGAACTATTCGGCTGGATGCGCCAGGGCGCCTCCCACGCCGATGAGGGGGCGAGCGTCCTCTTCGGTTAGGGCGCGGCGCAGGGCGCGATCGGCGTGCGCATGATGGCGTCGTGCAGGCGGAAATAGGCGTCGCTGTCGGCGTGCACCTCCTGCATCGTCGGCTCGTAGTCCTTGAAGGCGCGGGTGACGACGTTGGCGTAGCCGCTGTCGAGCTGGTTGTACTCGGCGTGCAGTTCGTTGAGCAGGTCGAGGTAGCGCTTGGCCTGTTCGTTGTTCTCAAGCGCCAGGCGGTTCTGGGGTTCGTAGCGCTGGCTGTGGAAGTCGTTGCGGTCGGCCTCGCTGCAGAAGCTGTCGGGCACGGCCACGGGCTCCGGACGAACCAGGCGGGGCGTCGGCGGCAGGGTATTGAGGCCGTAGCGGGCGATCAGCGGGGGCAGGGGGGCTGAGCCCGCGCCGGAGGCCGAAGCGGCCGGCGCGCGGCCCGGCTCGGCGGCGGTCGAGGGCGACAGGGTGGCGAGGCGGGCGCGGGCGCGGTCGGCGACGCGGCCCTCGGGGCTGATGCGCAGGACCTGGCGCCAGGCGTCCGCGGCCTCGGCCGACCGGCCTGCCCGCTGGTAGGCCTCGCCGAGGGTGAACTGGGCCAGGGCGTTGTCCGGCTCGAGCTGAAGGCCGGCGGTCAGGTCCTTGATGGCCCGCTCGGGCTGGTTGGCCTGCAGCTCGTCGAAGCCGTCGGCGAAGAGCTGGGTAGCGTCGCGCACCGGCTGGGCCAGGGTCACGCTTGTCGCAAGGGCGAAGGCCAGTCCGCCGGCCAGGAACCATTCGATGCGCCGCGCCACGGTCGTCCCCGATGCCGCCTCAAGGTCGGGGAAAACTAGGCGGCGCCGGGTGGATGCGCCTTGATCGAGCGCAAGCTTGGCCGCGGTCCTGGCCGGTCAGCGCACCTCCACGACGTCGCCGCTCTGGATGGCGCGGGGGTAGTCGGCGAAGGGCAGGCCGACGTCCTTGAAGTTGATCGGGATCCCCGCGCAGGCCAGCAGTTGGGGCGCGTCGCAGACCTGGAAGTGCAGGTGCGGCTCGGTGGAGTTGCCGGACGAGCCGACCTTGGCGATGGGCTGGCCGGCGGTCACGGCGTCACCGGCTTTCACCCGGACGCTGCCCGGCTGCAGGTGGGCGTAGAGCGAGTACTCGCCATTGCCATGGTCGATCAGGACGTAGTTGCCGGCGATGGCGGCGTCGCCCTTGGCCATCAGCTCGCCCTGGGCCTGGCCGACGCGGTCGGCGTAGGCCTCGTCGCCCTCGCCTGGCCGGCGCAGCAGGGCGGGGTTCTCGACCGCGCCGTCGCCTGCGGCCACGACCTTGCCGGCCGCGGCGGCCAGCACCGGGGCGCCATAGACGAAGTAGTCGGCGAAGCGGTCGCCCGCGCCGCGGTGGGACAGGTTGCCGTCGCCGAGGCTGGCGAGGTCGAAGGCGAACTCCTCGGGCAGGCCCCAGCGGTGGCCCGTGTGCATTGTCGGCCCCACGGCGGCGAACCAGCGGCCCGCGCCCAGCGGGAAGCGGAACTCAGTCTTGGAGAGGCCGGCCTCGATCGGCAGGTCGCCGCTGGCGATCACATCCTGGCCGGCGGTTCGGGCTTCGAAGCGGACGCTGAGCCGGTCGCGGACGCCCTTGAAGGCGAAGGGCTGCTGGGCGACCAGCAGGCCCTCGCCGGGCTTCAGCGTCGGGCCGGCGGCCAGGGTCACGCCGGCGGGGACCAGGGCCTGGCCGCAGAACTGGAAGGCCAGCATCTTCAGCATGCCCGCGCCCTGAAGCTTGGGCCCCGAGGCGCCCAGGGCGGCGAGGCCGGGGCCGGTGATGCGGCGGATGTCGACGGCCTGGCCGCCTTGCTTCAGGTCGAACTCGGCGGCGGTGAGGTCGGCCGGCGCGTCGCCGCGGTTGATCACCACCACGTTCTGCAGCAGCAGGCTCTGGACGCCACGGCGGGATTCCAGGGGGTAGGTGCGAACCTGGGCGGCGGGGCAGAAGCGGACTTCCAGCCGGGGCGCGGGCGGCGGCTTGGGCGCGGTCTGGGCCTAGGCGGCGGCGGGCAGCAGGGCGGCGGCGGCCACGGCCGCCAGGCGGGTCATCATCCTTGGGGTCCCCCGGTCGTTTCGGGGCGGAAACTAGGCGCTGGGGTCGGTGCAGCCACGTTAATTCGCGGCAAGGCGGATCACCCCCTGAAGATCGCTCCGGCCTCGGCCAGGCGGCGGATGCGGTCGCGGTCGAGACCGTATTCCAGCAGCACCTCGACGCAGTGTTCGCCCAGTTCAGGGTGCAGGCGGGTGAAGCCGGCGCCGCCCCGGCTGAAGTCGGCATAGGCGCGGCTGGAGATCAGTTCGCCCCACATGCGGTGCGAGCGCAGCTCATAGAAGCCGCCCTGCCACAGCCACTCCTCGCGCCGCGCCTCGTCGCCCCAGAGGACCGGCGCGGCGGGGACGCCGGCGGCCAGCAGGCCGGCGACGGTGGGATCGCGGTCGCGCTCCGACAGCAGCCTTTCGATCTCGCGCGCCAGGGCGCCGCGGCGGGGCTGGCCGAGGAGATCGGGGAAACGCTGGCGCCAGCCCGCGCCGCCCAGGACGCCGGCCAGGGCGTCGGCCTGGGCCTCGGTGGTCAGGCCCAGGGTCAGCCAGCCGTCGGCGCAGGGGTAGTAGCGGTCGAGGGCGGTGAAGCCGACGCAATCCGGCTCGCCCTGAGGCGCGGCGGGGGCGCCCGGCCATGTGGTGAGGTCGCCGCTCTGGAAGAGGGCGCTCTGGGCGGCGAGGGAGGTCGTGATGTTCTGGCCGAGGCCGGTGCGCTCTCGGGCGTTCAGCGCGGCGATGACGGCGAAGGCGACCATGCCGGCGGTGGCGACATCGTTGATCGCCACCGAATGGAAGACCGGCTCCTGGCCCGCCCCACCCTGGGCCGACATCATGCCGCTGCGGGCCTGGAAGATGGGATCGAACCCCGGCTGGTGCGCCAGGCCCGTGGCCTCGCCATAGGCGTTGATCGAGCAGGAGATGAGGTGCGGATTGACGGCCTTGAGGGCCTCGTAGTCGATGCCCAGCCGCTCGCGCACGCCGCGCCGGTAGTTGTCGATCACCACGTCGGCGTGGCGCGCCATGTCGAGGAAGGCGGCGCGGCCCTCGGGGGACTTCAGGTCCAGGCCAAGGCCCCGCTTGCCGCGGTTGTAGTTCACGAAGCCGGTGCCATAGGGGCGGAAGGGATCGCCCTCGGGCGACTCGACCTTGACCACGTCGGCGCCGAAGTTGGCCAGGATCGATCCGGCGTAGGCGCCGGCGATCACGCTGCCCAGGTCCAGCACCCGCACCCCGGCCAGGGGCGGGGCATCCTCCGGCGGTGGCTGGCGCGGCGCCGCGGAGATGGGCCTCGGTTCGGTGAAGCGCGCGATTTCGTCCGGCGTGGCGGGACGCATCAGGGCGCGGACCTCGCCGGGCGTCTCGGAGAGCCTGGCGGCGATCCCCGGCATCTCGACCGGCCCCAGGGTCGGGTGGGGCAGCTCGACGCGCATGGCGTTGTCGGCCATCGGCCCGCTCTTCAGCCAGTCCTCGCGCCGCCCGACCGGGGCGACGGGCACCTCGTGCGCCAGCAGCAGCTCGACCCAGTGGTCGCGCGGCGCCTGGGCGAAGGTGTGGGTCAGGAGGCCGCCGATCTCGAACACGCCGGGCGGGAAGGCTTTCAGCTTGCGCAGGCCCAGGGCGTCGATGGCGCGCTGGAAGAAGTGCGGGAACAGGGTGGCCAGGAACAGCCACTCGCCGTCGGCGCACTGGTAGAGGCGATAGCTGGCCGAGCCGCCCAGGGGATGTCCCTGGAACATGCCGTCGGAATCGACGAACCCGATGGGCCCGCAGATCTCGGCGGCCCCGTGCACCCCGCTGGCGGTGACCGCCTGGCCAAGGCCGCTGCGCGCTCGCTCCACCAGGGCGGCGGCGGTGGCGCTGGCGGCCATCACGGCCTGGCCGTGGAGGATCAAGGGCATGACGTGCCAGACCGGCTGGTCGGCGTAGCTGCCCTGCCGGAACGCCGCGCCGGTCAGGCCGGCCAGCATGCCGTGGTGCTCGGGCAGGTGGGCGTAGGGGCCGCCGGCGCCGAAGGGCGGGACCCAGACGTGGACCAGGCGCGGATGGCGGGCGGTGAGGGTGGCGGCGTCGAGGCCCAGAGCCTCCAGGGCGCCGGGCGCGTGGTCGCAGACCAGCACGTCGGCCCCGCCGATCAGGCGGACCAGCTTGGCGCGGTCGGCCGGGGCGTCCAGGTCGAGGGTCAAAGAAAGCTTGTTGCGGTTCCAGGCCAGGTAGCCCGGCCTATGCGCCAGCCGGTCGCCGCCGGGCGGCTCGACCTTCAGCACCTCGGCGCCGAAGTCGGCCATCAGCATGGTCGACATCGGCCCGGCCAGGCCCTGGCTGAGGTCGAGAATCCGGACGCCCTGGAACGCGCTCATCGCGTCCCCACTGTCGGGCCTAGGCCGGCAGGGTGTCCAGGAATTCCAGCACCGCGGCGTTGAAGGCTTCGGGCTGGTCGATGTTGGCCGAGTGGCCGGCGTCGGGAATGACCACCTTGCGGGCGCCGGGGATCTTGCCGGCCATGTAGTCCGACGCGGCCAGGAAGGGGGTGTCGTTCGCGCCCACCACCACCAGGACCGGGACCTTGATCTCGGGCAGGCTGTTGATCACCCGGGCGTCCTTCTGGGTCAGCATGCCCCGGGCGGCTCGGGCGAGGCCCTCGGCGGAGCGGTGGCTGGCGGTGCGCATCTCGGCGCTGCCGGCCGCCAGGCGCGCCAGGCCGTCCTTCTCGTAGCGCTCGGCGGTGCGCAGGGCGTTGGCGTTCCAGCCCTCGCGCGGCTCGTCCTTCTTGTAGCCAGGGCCGGTGTCGATGATCAGCAGGGCGCGCGTCCGGTGTGGGTGCGCCAGGTGGAAGGCGAGGCTCATGTAGCCGCCCAGCGACAGCCCGCCGATGATCGCCGACTTTTCGCCCACCGCGTCCAGGATCGCGGCCATGTCGGCGACGGTGGCGGCCTCGGAATAGGCGGCCGCGTCTTCCGGATAGTCGGACTGGCCGTGGCCGCGCATGTCCCAGGTGATCAGCTTGTGGCCCTTGGACAGCGCCGCGACCTGGCCGCGCCACATCTGCGACGTCGCCGAGAACCCGTGGCTGAGCAGGATCGGCGTCCCTTGCCCATGGACCTCGTAGTAGATGTTGACGCCGTCCCGTTTCAGCTTGGGCATGCCGACGATCCTCCACCCGTGGGGCGTCTGGCGCGCCCTCGTGGCCGGCAGTGTCCGGCATGGGCGGGGCCGGAGCAAGGCGCCTTGTCCGGCGCGGCCCCAACCCCTCACCCTCCCATTGGCGCGCAATGGGCCCCTCCCTCTCCCTCTGGGAGAGGTGTTCCCAGCTTGGCCCGGCGAGGCTCCCTTGCCTTCTCCCAGAGGGAGAAGGAGGGGCCCGCGCCGAAGGCGTGGGAGGATG
>JAFEEA010000389.1 GCA_018241335.1 Pseudomonadota bacterium | reverse complement strand
ACCTTTGAGATCGGACCCTTCCTCGCCGACCTGTCGGCCAACATCGTCGGCGGCATGGCGGACGACCGCATAAGGCTGACGGTTGACGCCAGTCCGCTAAAAGTCGGGTTGGACTTCGCCGTGCCCCTGGGCCTCTTGCTTACCGAGATTGTGACCAACTCGCTCAAGCACGCCTTCCCGAATGGCGCGGGCCAAATCGAGGTGTCGCTGCGGGTCGACACGGGCGAGCGGGTCGTCCTGACCGTAGCCGATAACGGCGTAGGCCGCCCTGGTGAAGTCCAGGCCGAGGCAAAGCGCGGGTCCGGCTCAAGCATCATCAACAAGCTGGTCGCGCAGCTCACGGGCGAGATGGCCGTGCGTCATGACGCGGGAACCACGACTGAGATCATCCTGCCTTTGCCGGTGTCGTCATGACCGAACTCAACAGGTCTGTCCTTGTCGTCGATGACGAGGCCTTTATCGTCGAACTTTGGTGCATTTACATAGAGATGATGGGACTCGAGGTCTGCGGGACGGCAGCGACGGCCAGCGATGCGATCCGGCTGGCGCAGGAGCACAGGCCAGCGGTCGTGCTGATGGACATGAGGCTCTTGGGCCAGGGGGATGGCGTCGACGCGGCGCTGGCCATCCATGCGCAGGTCGGGTCCAAGGTGATCTTCATCACTGGATCCCAGGAGCCCGAGACGATCGCCAGAATCGAGCTCGATCACCCGGCGGCGGTGCTAATCAAGCCTGTGCCTGAACAACTTCTCAGGAACACGGTGGACAAGGTTCTGACTGAGTCTGGCGCCAACCACTAGGATAGATTGGTTCGGTCACGGCTGTAGTCGCCCGCGTCCTCGGCTGCATCATCTTCACAAAAGCAATCGTAGTCAGGCTCCATACGCCGCGACTACGCTTTGCTGCCCCACTGCTGCTTCCCAAGAGAAGCTCAGCTACGCGATGCCTGCAACGGGTCGTGAGTTGCCGCAGCAATCCTGCCCGAAACTGGACCTTCGCGCCCTGGTCCAAATAGCGGACGGCGAGAATGTCAGCGAGGGGTGGGAAGCTGACGTTGCCTCAATCAAGGTCGATTAGGACTCGGTAAGCACCACTATCTAGCTCTCGGAAAACCAGCGCGTATGACGAGGGTCGGTCCAGTTCTTCCCCGAACGCCTCCGCCATGGCTGATCGCGCCGCCAAGTCGGTCCACAACGCCTTCTCATCGCCGTAGCCGATGAACGCCAGCGGTGTGCCGTCCTTCGCCGGCCAAGTGAAGGGGTTGAAAACGGCAAATCCCGGAGTGCGCTTCAGCAGCTCGTTGCGATGCTCATCGGCGACTTCGGCGAGATCAATGTCGAAGAACGCCCAGAACTTATCGCCCAGATAAGCATCTAACCTGCCGTTCGCGATGCAATCTGGACATGGCTGGCATTTCCGACCCGCGTAAAGCGGCCCATTGTAAAGCCAACCCATCATGCGATTGCAGACCTCGCACTGCCCGGCGGTCTTGGTGAATGAGCGCGGCGCTGTGAGGGCGGTAGGGTGAAATCGGAAGGTTGGCACGTCCATCAAGGGAGAATATCGGTGTTCAGCGTCCCCGCAAGCGGACCTTCCCAAGGTCTGAGATGGGTCGTAAGTCGCCCTTCGCAACTTCCGCTTCCGGACCCTGGCCCGACAGCCACAGCGGTAGAGGTATGCCGGGGCCAAAGAAAAGGGCACCCCTGATGTGGGATGCCCTCTTCCGTTAGATCAGCCGTGCGATAGCGGCCAACCACGAAGCCACGGCGGAGAAATCCCACCCCAGCAGAACGCGGTAACGCGCCGCCGCAGCCAGTAGACTGCCTCACGGCGAACCAAATGAGAGTAACCGGGCACTGACTTCACGACCCCCTTGTGGCACAGCGATGTGTCACACTCCAAGATCGCAAGCAGCTGTTTTTGCTGTTCTTCCTTGCGACACAACGCCTTAGGGCGAGGTTGGTAGGCCCGGCTGGACTCGAACCAGCAACCAGACCGTTATGAGCGGCCGGC
>JAFEEA010000388.1 GCA_018241335.1 Pseudomonadota bacterium | reverse complement strand
CGCCGGCCGCGCGCCGGACCCGTCCTTCCGCCCGCAGCCCGCCAGCCCCGCGACGGCCGCCAGGCCCAGGGCGGCGGCGACGGAAGCGTGGCGGGACAGGCGTTGGGACATGGCGGCGGCGCTCCTGGCGGTCGGCGCCGTGAAGGTGCGCCGGATTCGTCGCCGACGCCAGAAACCCCATTCCGGGTCGGCGCGTTCGCCCCGCCCGGCGCCCTCACGATCACGGCGGCATTGCCCGGGCGCGAACATTGTGTGAACATCAAGGCGCAACGACTTGGGGTTGATCCCGGCGCGCGGGCCGCAGAACATCCGCCGCGAGTCATCGGCGCTGAGGGGACGGGCGCTGAGGGGACGGGCGCTGAGGGGACGGGCGGTGAGGGGGCGGGCGATGGGACGATGGGCCGACGGCTTGATGGCGGCGATGGCTCTGGCGGTCGGACTGGCGCTGGCGCCGGGCCCGGCCGACCGCGCCCGCGCGGCGCCAGCCGACCCTGAGGCGAAGGCGAAGGCGGACGACGCCGCCGCGTCGGTGTTCGACAACCAGTCCCTGCCCCCGTTCGCCTTTACCGGGGTGCTCATGAAGCTCGACGCCACCCGCCCCTGGGGCGAGGTGCGCGGCGGGATCATCTGCTACCACGTGCGCGACCTGGTCTCGGACGCGGGCCTGGTGGCGCTGCGCTCGGCGCGGCTGAAGGACATCGTCACCAACCAGCTGCGCGACGCCGACTTCAAGGTCGAGGATCCCACCGACAACCTGTTCCAGTCCGACGGCCCCAAGGCGCCGATCCTGGTCGCCGCCGTCATCAAGGACATCCACGCGAGCTTCTGCGACATCTGGAGCATGGACGCCGACCTGGTCATGGCCAAGGGCAAGGCGACCATGCAGGTGGAGTGGCAGGTCTATTCCCGGGCCGAGCAGAAGGTGCTGGCCAAGATCGAGACCGAGGGCGCCTTCGAGGTGAAGTCCGCCGCCGCCACGGGCACGGTGGAGACGGTGCTGAGCGGCGCCTTCACCGCCAACGCGCGGCGCCTGGCCGAGGGCGCGGAGCTGCGCCGCGTGCTGAAGGCCAACGTGACGGCGGCCAGCGGCGAGCCGCCGAAGCCCGACGCCCTGACGCCCATCGTGCTCGCCGCCCCCACGCCGGCGCCGACGCGCGCGCCCGGCGACGCGGTGGGCGCGGTGGTGCTGATCCTGACGGCGGACGGGCATGGCAGCGGCGTGCTGGTCTCCACCGACGGCTATGTGCTGACCGACCAGCACGTGGTCGGCGACGCCAAGACGGTCCGGGTGCGCTGGTCCGACGGCATCGAGACCGAGGGCGAGGTGCTGCGCGCCAGCAAGGCGCGGGACGTGGCCCTGGTGCGCACCGACGGGCGGGGGCGCCAGCCCCTGGGCCTGCGGCTCGACCAGCCCCAGCCGGGGGAGACGGTGTTCGCCATCGGCGCGCCCCTGGAGGTGCAGTTCCAGGGCACGCTGACGCGCGGCATCGTCTCGGCCAACCGGACCATCAACGGCCTGGCCTATGTGCAGAGCGACGTGACCGTGAACCCGGGCAACAGCGGCGGCCCCCTGCTGGACGAGAAGGGGCGGGTGCTGGGCCTGACGGATCTGGCGCGGCTGCAGGAGGGCGCGCCGGTGACCTCGGGCATCAACCTCTTCACCCCCACGCGGGACGCCCTGGACTTCCTGGGCCTGAAGCCGCCGGCGCCGCCGGCGGCGGGGGCGCCGTGAGGGCGGCGGGGAACCGCTCTCGCCGGGAGGGTGGGGCCTAGGGGGGATTTGCCGGGGCGCGTGGCGGGGGCGCGGCCTCGCGGGCGTCGGGCGGCCGCTGGGGCGCTTGCCACGCCGGCGTCGTCCACGCCGGCGCCGGCCAGCCGCGAAAGGCGGAGGCGGCGGGGCGTTCGGTGCGTTCCTCCAGCGCCCAGGGCTCGTCGGCCCAGGGGGAAGGATCGAAGGCGACGCCAAGGTCGCGGCAGACGCGGGCGAGGAGGTCGCTGACCGGTCGTCCGACGAAG
>JAFEEA010000387.1 GCA_018241335.1 Pseudomonadota bacterium | reverse complement strand
CACCCGCCGTTCCTTCGGACCGCCCCAGCCGGGCCACCGCATCGCCAATGCTAAGAGGCCTTCGTACCGATCCACGTCCGCTGCTGACGGCCGAATCGGCGAACAATCGGCACGCCGTGACAGCGTGCTGAGGGTTGCTCATTGTCGTCCGAATCCGCGCCAGCCGCCTTCAGCATCCCCGATCTCGCCGCCCTCCCGGACGACGAGCTCTGCGCCCTCTTCCGACGATGGGACGGCGCGTGGAGCGCCCAGACACGCCGGCTCGTCGAGCAGTTCAGGGCCGCCGGCCTGGATCTCAACGACCACTGGGCCTCCACACCGCCGGGCTGGGCTTGTCCTTGCTGCCGGCGACCCAAAGCCGAACTCGTGCGCCTCAGCACCGCGAACGTCCTACTATGTCACCTTGAGCGGCACCACGACCACCTGGGTGACCGCGCCAGGCGCATCCTTCGCGCTCTCAATCCTCGGGTCGAAGGCCCTGGTGACCTGCCGATCGCCAAGGCCATCGACCGCTGCATAGGGCTGTTGGAACGCTTCCACGCCACCGTCATCTGCCAGGATTGCAATGCCGCGGAGGGACAGGCCAAGGCGCAGTTGATCGGCATCGTCGATCGGGATTTCAGCTTTTCGCCTGGCGAGATTTCCACCTTCATCCACGCACAGCCGCACCTCCAGCACGGGATCGACATCGCGGTCGCGGAGACGGCCTGGCGCGCCGCCAAGGAGGAATACGAGGACCTCCTGAGCTTCGCAAACACGTTGGCGGAGAGGATCGCGGCAGGTCGGCATCGCAAGTCGGGCCGACAGCATTGGCTTGGCGAGGCCCTCACATCCGCGGCAATCCTCTACGAGCTGGCCTCGCGCGGCGGGCGAGACTTGCGCGCTCATGGTCTGGTCAACGCACTTGGCACCCGATCGGTGCGACGGCAGGGATCGATGACCACAGGCAAGAAGCGTCGGCCGGTTGTGGCGCCGACCGACGCGGAGTTCGAGTCCTACGACCGCGATCAGGACTTCAGGTCGTTGTGGCGACGGTCGTTTCTAGACTGGCGCTGCAGCGTCTGCGATCGGGACCGGCGCCAGATCATGCGATGGTCGAAGAGTGGCCGTTGGACCGGGACGCTGCACCATTTCACCGAATACCTTCCCGAGACCGATCCCATGTCGCTCTCGCAGCGGGGCTACGAAGGGTTCGCACTGCCGACCTACGGCAGCCACCGGACCCATACGATCTGCGGCGACTGCCGACACATCATAACGGACGTGAAGACGCGCGAGCCGTCGCTGACCGAGGAATGCTGGCCCATCGCGGACCTGAAGCATCTGGTCGGAGAGGCCACGCCCCACGACCGGCACGAATTCGAGCTTCAGACGGCGATCGATCTCGCCCGATCGAACGCCGATCTCGCCGAACTCGTCGCCGACTACCAGGGGCATCGCGCACGCGCACGATCGCTGAAGACGGACGTCGAACGCGTACAGCGTCGCGATAGCTGCCCTCCTGACCTCGCCCTCTACACCCTCGCGCGCGAGGCTCATGGCTCGCCCGCCGAACTGGACGCGTTCGAGGAAGACCTTCGGTGGCTGTTCAGCGAGGGGCAGCGGTTCGAGGCGTTGGACCTCAAGGAGCGCCGCGAACACGCGGACGCAGCGCGGGACGCTGCGTCCGCCGGCGCTCAGTCAGCCGCCGGCGCCGGCTTGAAGCCTGTTCAGGAAGTCGGCCGCGCGCTGCGCGTGCGCCGCCGCCGCGAAGATGAACCGGCGATCACCCTTCAGCACCTGCAGCCAGCTCGCCAGATAGGCCGCGTGGTCTTCGCGCGGCTCCAGAGCCAGCCCAAGGTCTGCGCAGAGGAACGCCGCGCCGAGTTCAGCCACCAGCTCTTCGCGCGCATAACCCTCGTCGCCCCAGCGCTTGCGCCCGAAGTCGCGGTCGAGGCGCGTCGGGTGGCGGGTCCAGTGCGTGCACTCGTGGGCGAGGGTTGCGTAGTAGCTCTCGGCGTCACGGAAGCATTCGAAGGGCG
>JAFEEA010000386.1 GCA_018241335.1 Pseudomonadota bacterium | reverse complement strand
AAACGCAGACCTTGCCAACGAAAGCTCCAAGGGACCCGACATGCCGTCCATCGAGACCATCAACGGCCAGTGGGCCGACCAGTTTGAAGCCGTCGCCCAGGCCTTTTCCGGGGTCATGCGGCTCGAACACGAACTCGGCGGCTCCTTCTGCGTGGTCAGGGATGGCCGCGTCGTGGTCGACGTCTGGGGAGGCCACGCGGACGCCGAACGTCGCGAGGTCTGGCGCGAAGACACCCTCGTGAACGTCTGGTCCACCACCAAGGGCATGCTGGCGCTCTGCATCGCGCGCCTGACCGACCAGGGGCTCCTCGCCTACGACCGTCCCGTGGCTGACTACTGGCCGCAATTCGGCGCGGCCGGGAAGGGCGAGGTCACCGTCGCCCAGCTCTTCTCCCACCAGGCTGGCCTCTGCGGACCGGCCCGGCCGTTGGACGAGGACGAGCTCTACGACGTCGAAGCGGTCGCGGACCTTTTGGCGCTGGAGGCCCCGCACTGGAGCCCGGGCTCGCGCTCGGGCTACCACGCCCTGTCGATCGGCTACCTCGGGCATGGTCTCGTCAGGCGTGTCACCGGAAAGTCGGTCGGCGCCTACTTCCGGGACGAGCTGGCCGGTCCGGGCGGTCTGGACATTCATCTGGGGGCGAGCGGCGGCGTCGCCGCGCGCGTCGCGCAGATCCATCACGACGGAAAGCCCCAGTCAGGCGGAGAGGCGACGTTCAACGAGTTCCAGCGCCTAGCGCAGGTTCACATGCCCATCCGCGCGGGTATCGCCAACGACCCGCGCTGGAAGGCCATGGGCATCTCTTCGGCCGGTGGCTCGGCCAACGCGCGCGATCTGGCCCGCCTGTACGGCGCCCTGGCGACGGACCGTCGTATCGATGGCCGCGAACTGGTGAGCGCCGAGGCGCTGGGGAAGGCCACGACCTGCCAGATCGAGAACGAAGACCTTGTCCTGCGCTTCCCCATGACCTGGGGGATCGGCTTCGCCCTGAACCGCGCGATGGGAGTCTACGGGCCCAACCCACGGGCCTTCGGGCACCATGGCTGGGGCGGGTCCTTCGCTTTCGCGGACCCGGATCGCGGCCTGGGCGTGGCCTACGCGATGAACTTCATGCGCGAGCCGGATGGTGCGCCAGATCCACGCATGACAGCCCTGATCGAGGCTGTCTACGCCAGCCTTTGATCCTCGGTCAGGACCGCGAAACGGGCCTCGAGACCGGCGATGATGCAGTCGAGACCAAACATGAACTGGTGCTCGTCGAGCGGCCGGGCGAGCACCACGGCCGCGTCGGCCGACTCCTCCGCGCTGATCCCTTCGGCGACCTCCAGCAGCGCGGCCAGCTTTCTGACCCGATCAACTGCGGGTCTTTGCCCGGCGGCGGGACGGCGGTGACGCAAGGTCTGCGCTTCGAGCAGGCTGTAGCCTGTAGTGTAGCTTGAAAGCGCCCAATAAGTGTCCGGCAGGAGCCTAGGCGGCACGCCGCCCTCTCGGAGCCTGGCGATGATGGCGGTGTTCACCCGCAGGGACACTGCGGATCGGCGGAACTCGCGACCAATGAAGTCCGCAAGCTCGGGATGCGCGAGCATGCCGGCGCGCACCGCCAGGCACATGGCGCGGGCCTTTTCGGGCCAGCGCCCGGGCGTGACGGGCGGTGAAAAGCTCTCGACGACCTGGTCCACCACCGCGTCGAGCAGCTCCGCCTTGTTCCGGAAATGACGGTAGACGCTCATCGTCGAAGCTTCGACGGCGAGCCCAAGGCTTCGCATGTTGAGCGCCGCCAGACCCTTGGCGTCGATCAGGGCCAGCGCAGCCTCCACGATCTTCTCGCGGCTGAGGTCTGCGCGCTGCCGTGAGGAGGCTCGGCTCACCTTAACGTTCTGATCAGGGCCAAGGAGGGCATGGATCTGGTTCATAGTCGGCTTTCCCATTCGTCGCCAGAACCGCCGCTCTCGGAGCGGCGATCCATTGGCGATTGGAACGCCTGGGCATGCCGTAGGTCTGCGGCCGGGACTGATAGCCCTGACT
>JAFEEA010000385.1 GCA_018241335.1 Pseudomonadota bacterium | reverse complement strand
TCTTCGGCGGCGTCTCGACGGTGGAAGCGGTGATCCTCAACATGGTCTGGGCGCTGCTCACGCACCGGACAGACCTTGAACAGGTCCGCGAGTATCGTGACCTGCTCGACGCCGTGTTCGACGAGACCGTGCGCTGGCAGTCTCCCGTTCAGTCCGCCACGCGCCACACCGTGCGGCCGTGTGAAATCGCCGGGGTGCGCATTCCGGCGGGCGCAACGGTCAACTGCATGCTGGCCTCTGCCAACCGGGATGAGGCCGTCTTCGACGAACCGGACGTTTTCGACCTGCGTCGTCCGAACGCGCGCAGGCACCTCGGCTTCGCGGCCGGGCCGCACTTCTGCCTTGGACGGTATCTCGCCAGGGTCGAGGCGCTTGCGGCCCTGAACGCCCTGATGGACCTCGGCGAGAACCTGCGCATGACCGGGCCTTCCGTAGCCCCAACCGGCCATGAGTTCCGGCAGCCGGCGAGCCTCCCTATCGCCTGGGATTGAGAGTGGCGTGGATGGTCGGTCCCAGACGTTCGAGGGACCTGCCAGCGATCCCGCCTCAGAGGGGCCTGGGAAGGCCCTTTGGAAATGACCCGCTCGGGCAGGGTAGGTAATCAAGGAGTCTGCTTTTCGGACGAATGGCTCAAGCTGACGCGCCGGTTCCATCTGCTGGGAGGCGCAGGAGCCTGCTTTTGGCGCACGCGCGTGGGCGGCGTCACAACCCCATTTGGGCCGTATGGCGGAGAGCCGCAGCCTTCCGCGGCGCTCCCGGCGACGGCGGAGCGGCGCCAAATAGGCGGATCGGGTTTCGTCCTCGCCGACCCGTAGACCTACGACTTTCCGACCTGGGACCCGCGTGCCTACGCTGAGTCGACCATCGGGCTTCGCCGACCTCGGCCGCCCATAGTGGAGTCGCCTTCATGCTGGATCCCCGTACCCCCAATCAATACATGCGCACGCCCGCCGCCGGACGCCATCTCGGCCTTTCCGGCAGAACCCTCGAAAAGCACCGGACTTACGGCACTGGCCCGCGCTACCGAAAGATCGGCGGTCGGGTGGTCTATGCGCTGAGCGACCTGGAAGCTTGGGCGGACAAGGCGGCCCAGATGTCGACCACCGATCCGGACGGTGGGCGCGTGCGCCCGGCGCGCCGCGATAGCGAGATCTCGGCGTCGCAGGACGTCTGATCGCGCCATCACCGTTCGCCGAACGGATGTTTCCCGTACTTGCGGAAGAGGTCGTCGATGGCCTCTCCCAGGACGGCCTGCAGCGAGAGGTTCCGTTCCAGGGCCAGCATGTTGAGCGCCCGGCTGAGCTCCACGCTGAAGTAGCCGCCCACAGATTTCTTCCCGACGCGCGCCGGTGTTCGCCCTGTCGGAGACGGCTGCGTCGTCGCCGGCGGCGGATCGGCGGCAGGCCGGCGGTCCGTCCGGATCGCATCGAACCGGTTCACGCCGCGGGGGCCTCGGCGCCCACACGCCCACCTGTGGACATATCCACCTGTTCGCGCGCCCACGCCCAGAGGGCGCGGATTTCGCTTGCCGCCTTGCCCTGAACGTCACGTTCCGCGGCGGCGTCGCCGGCAGCCGCGCTATGATGAAAATCCGCCCGTTCCGGGAGGAAGACGGGGGCGATGGCGAGCCCGAACCCCCCGACCACTAGACTGGCCGCTTCGGCGTAGATGACCGGCGCGCGGGGCGGGCCGGCGTTGAAGACGACGAAGGCGGGCTTGCGGCTGGACTTCACCAGCTCGGCAGTGGCTTCGATCGCCGCGAGATCGAAGGCCCGTGGACGGCAGGGAATCAGCACCAGGTCGGCCAGATGCGCGGCCTGGCGCGCCATGGCGTCAGCGTGCGGCGGGGTGTCGATGATCGCCAGGTCGGCGCCGAGTTCGGCGGCCTTCGTCAGCTTTCCGGAAAGGAGGCTGGGTGCGCCGCAGTCGATGACCTCGGGATCGCGCCCGCCGCGCCATTCGCCCCAGCGGCTGGCCGTGGCCTGTGGATCGGTATCAAGGATCAAGGTGACCTCGGTCCGCGCCGCCTCGACAGCGAGGTTGATC
>JAFEEA010000384.1 GCA_018241335.1 Pseudomonadota bacterium | reverse complement strand
CTGTCGGGCGACGGGCAGGCGCTGGCGTTCGGCCTTGTCCCCCTGCCCCGGACCGCCGCCACGCCCGCGCGCGCCGACACCGCCCCGACGGGCGCCGTCATCGAAGTGTCGGCCGCCGCCCGAGCCCTCGGCGAGGCGGTGGGCCTGCGTCTGCAAGCCGCCGGCGGCGCGGCCCTCTTCATCGACTACGGGTCCCTGGCCCCCGGGCCGGGCGACACCCTGCAGGCCCTGCGACGCCATGCGAAGGAGAGCCCGCTGGAGCATCCAGGCGCGGCGGACCTGACCGTCCACGCCGACTTCGCCGGCTTCCTGGGCGGCGCACGCGAAGCCGGGGCCGCCACGCCGCCAGGCCTGACCCAGGGCGAGTTCCTGCGCCGGTTGGGAATCGAGGCCCGCGCCGCGGCGCTGACCGCCCGCAACCCTGGCGCCGCCGGGCGCCTGGCCCGCCAGCTGGACCGCCTGATAGGTCCGGACCAGATGGGCGACCTGTTCAAGGCGGTGGCGATCTGTTCCAAGGGCCTGCAACCGCCGGGATTCGATCCGTGACCGATGTCGCCCTCCTCCAATCCAAGCTGTTGGCCGAGGCGGCCGGCGTGCGGCACGGCTTCTTCACCCGCCAGGGCGGCGTCTCCCAGGGCCTCTACGCCAGCCTGAACGTGGGCCGGGGCTCGGGCGACGATCCGGACGCGGTGGCCGAGAACCGCCGCCGCGCGGCCAGGGTCTTCGACGCGGGGCCCGAGGCCCTGAACGTCTGCTACCAGATCCACTCCGCCACCGCCCTCGTCGCCGACAGCGCCTGGGGAAACGAGCGGCCCGAGGGGGACGCGGTGGTCACGTCGACGCCGGGCCTGGTCTGCGGGGCCCTGGCCGCCGACTGCGCGCCGGTGCTGCTGGCGGACCCAGAGGCGAGGGTCGTGGCCGCGGCCCACGCCGGCTGGAAGGGCGCGCTGACCGGCGTCGTCGAGGCGGCGGTGGCGGCCATGGCGGCCCGGGGCGCCGATCCGGCCCGCATCGTCGCGGCCGTGGGCCCCTGCATCGCCCAGCCGTCCTACGAGGTCGGCCTGGACTTCCTGGCCCGGTTTCAGGCCGAGGACCCGGCATCGGCGGGCTTCTTCGCGCCCGGCGCGGCGGCCGACAAGCGCCAGTTCGACCTCCCGGGCTATGTGCTGGACCGCTTGCGCCGCGCCGGCGTTCAGCGCCGCGAATGGGTCGGCCACGACACCTGCGCCGACGAAGACCTGTTCTTCTCCAACCGCCGGGCCTTCAAGCGCGGCGAAGGCGACTACGGGCGCCTGCTGTCGGCCATCAGCCTTCGTCCCGCAGGGACCGGAACTTGACGAACACCAGCTCCGGGTCGCCGGGATCCAGGTTCTCGATCACCCCGCTGACCTGGTAGCCGGCCTGGGCCAGCAGGGCGCGCATGGGCTGGTTGGATTCGTTCGTGGAGGTGAACAGCCGGTCGTCGTCGTGCGCCGCCTCGCACTGGGCCATCAGGGCCGTGCCGACGCCCCGCCGGCGCTGGTTCTCGTCCACCACCAGCAGGTCCACGAACGGCCGGGCGAAGAAGTGGGTGGAGGCCACCACATAGCCCAGCGGGTTCCCGCCCGCGTCCTCCGCCAGCCAGCTCAGGCCGAGGTCCAGCAGATCCCCGATGTGGTCGGCCCGGCCGGCCTGCGTGTCCAGCAGGGGATCGACCCGGGCCAGGGCCGGCAAGTCGGCGCGCGTGGCGCGGCGGATGGCGAAGGCGGTCACGGGCGGGCTTCCGGGCTCGAGGGACTGTGGCGTCCACACCTCGCCATGGCCCTTTGCGGGGGCCGCGACAATCGGTTTTCCGTTCACACCCTTGTTGGGGGTTGCCCGCCCGGCGCGCCCGTGTAGAAGCCTCGCGCGAGGTCCGGCGGGGCCTCTGGCGCCGAGGGGACCGCGTGATGAAGCTGCTGGCCGGCAACTCCAATCGACCCCTGGCAGAGGCCATCGCCGAATCCCTGGACGTGCCGCTGACGCGCGCCTCGGTGAAGCGCTTCGCCGACAACGAGGCCTGGGTCACCATCGACGAGAACGTCCG
>JAFEEA010000383.1 GCA_018241335.1 Pseudomonadota bacterium | reverse complement strand
TCCGACCTGTCGGGCGACCAGAGCGGCAAGGTGCTGGGCGTCTCCTCGCGCGGGGTGCGCGAGATCAAGATGCTGCAGACCAAGGGCTTCAACCCCACCGCCCCCTGGACCGCCCAGGACCTGGCCGACCACGCCGGCGAGGTCTTCTTCGCCGACGAGGACAACCGCGTCGTCGCCTGACGCGAGCCGGCGCCGCGCGCGGTGATCCCCGCGCGCGGCGTCCTACGCATCCTCCCGTAGCTTGCCCGCCACGCACATCCGTGCGAGAAGGTTTCAAACGATCGTTTGAATGGAGGGCCGACCCCATGGATTTCGACTATTCGCCGCGCCAGAAGGAACTCATCCGCCGCATCTCGGACTTCATGGACGAGCACATCTACCCGGCGATCCCGGTCTATGAGCAGCAGGCCGCCGAGGGCGACCGCTGGAAGGTCATCCCGATCCTGGAAGAGCTGAAGGCCAAGGCCCGCGCGGCCGGCCTGTGGAACATGTTCATGCCGCCCCACTCGGGCGTGCCGCACGTGGACGACAGCTTCGAGTTCGAGGGCGTGCAGCTCACCAATCTCGAATACGCCCCCATCGCCGAACTGTTCGGCCGCGTGGGCTTCGCCAGCGAGGTCTTCAACTGCTCGGCGCCCGACACCGGCAACATGGAGATCCTGAACCGCTACGGCACCCGTGAGCAGAAGGAGCAGTGGCTGCGCCCGCTGATGAACGGCGAGATCCGTTCGGCCTTCCTGATGACCGAGCCGCTGGTGGCCTCCTCCGACGCCACCAACATCGAGACCCGCATCGAGAGCGACGGCGACCACTATGTGATCAACGGCCGCAAGTGGTGGTCGTCCGGCGTCGGCGACCCGCGCTGCAAGGTGGCCGTGGTCATGGGCAAGACCAATCCGGAAGCCTCCAGCCACCAGCAGCAATCCCAGGTCCTGGTGCCGATGGACGCGCCGGGGGTGAAGGTGCTGCGCATGCTGCCGGTGTTCGGCTACGACGACGCCCCGCACGGCCACGCCGAGGTCCTGCTCGAGAACGTGCGGGTGCCCAAGTCGAACATCCTGCTGGGCGAGGGCCGCGGCTTCGAAATCAGCCAGGCGCGCCTGGGCCCCGGCCGCATCCACCACTGCATGCGCACCATCGGCTCGGCCGAGGTGGCGCTGGAGAAGATGTGCAAGCGCCTGATGAGCCGCAAAGCCTTCGGCAAGTACATCTCCGAGCATTCGGTGTGGGAACAGCGCGTGGCCCAGGCCCGCATCGACATCGAGATGACCCGCCTGCTCTGCCTCAAGGCGGCGGACATGATGGACAAGGCCGGCAACAAGGTCGCGCGCCTGGAAATCTCGATGATCAAGGTGGCGGCCCCCAACATGGCCCTGCGCATCATCGACGACGCCATCCAGGCCCACGGCGGCGGTGGGGTGACCAGCGACTTCGGCCTGGCCAAGGCCTACGCCAGCCAGCGCACCCTGCGCCTGGCCGACGGCCCGGACGAGGTCCACAACCGCACCATCGCGCGCATGGAGTTCGCCAAGTACGGCGACCTGCACGCCAAGATCCGCGCCGAAAAGGACGCCGAGCGCGTTCCGGTCGGCATGCGCTGATCCGATGCCGATCGTCCTCGACGAC
Organism: Pseudomonadota bacterium; assembly: GCA_018241335.1. Taxonomy (GTDB): domain Bacteria; phylum Pseudomonadota; class Alphaproteobacteria; order Caulobacterales; family Caulobacteraceae; genus Acaudatibacter. The sequence continues at coordinate 480 of JAFEEA010000383.1, read as the reverse complement.
GAGATCCGCGGGCACGTCAACGGCGCGCTCGCGGCCGGCAATCCGATGATCGTGGCCACGGTGGACGAGGCGGGCCAGCCCCGCCTCTCCTTCCGGGGCTCGGTCGCCGTCTATTCGGACAACCAGCTGGGCTTCTGGGCCCGCAATCCCGAAGGCCAGACGGTGGGCGGGCTGGGCTCCAACCCGCATGTCGCCTTCATGTACCGCGCCCCCGCCCAGCGGGTGATGCTGCAGTTCTCCGGCCGCGCCCGCCTGGCCATGGGGGCCGAGCGCGACACCGTGTTCGAGAACGCCCCCGAGTTCGAACAGCGCGCCGATCCGGAGCGCAAGGGCGTCGGCGTGATCGTCGACCTGGACAAGGTCGAGGGCCTGCTGGGCCTCGACGCCGACGGCAATCGCCGCCCCGTGCGGATGCTCCGCGAAGGCTAGAGCATGTTAGGCGAAAGTGTGAGCGGTTTCGCCGCCTGAACATGCTCTAAA
>JAFEEA010000382.1 GCA_018241335.1 Pseudomonadota bacterium | reverse complement strand
GCCCAGGTCGTGAGGAGCCCCTGCCCGGTCGACGATCAGGCCGCGATGCCATCGGCCGGTCGGAGCCATTCGCCGCCGGCGCAAGTTGGCCGCGATCCTGGGCCCGAACTTCACGATCCAGCAGCGGATCGTCTCGTAGCTGACCTCGACGCCGCGCTGGGCCAGCAATTCCTCAACGTCGCGCAGGCTCAGCGTGAACCGGAAGTACAACCACACCGCCTGGCGGATTACGTCCGCCGGGAAGCGATGGCGCTTGAACGACAAGGGCTTGTGCAACGACGGGCTCCGGCAACTGGGCCAGCGGCCCTTAGCGGAGACAGTTTGCCGTTAGACTGACAGCACCATCCCAACTGTCTAGATGCCCCGACCCGCACCGCTGAGCGCTTGCCGCGCTTGTAGACCCCAAGGCACCGACGGACATCGCACCGGTAGGCTATCTCAGGAGGTTCAGCGGGATCGCATCGCCGATCAGGCGGTAGCCCTCATCGGAGGGGTGTAGTCCGTCACCGCCGTCACACTGGGCTTTAAGGGCCTGCGCGTCGCCAGGATCTCTGCAGAGCCGATCCAGATCCACCAGGCCGTCGAAGTCGGTGGACGTCCTCAGCCACTGGTTCACGCCTTGGCGCCGCGTTTCCCCTTCCGGGGAGAAGTTGACGTCCCCGGATTTGCCGAAGGGCAAGATCGTGGCGGCGATGACCTTCAACCCCTTAGCCCGTGCGCGGGTGACGACGCTCTTGTAGCCTTCAATCATGGCCTCTGCCTGAGGCATCGGAGAGCCGTCGAATTTTGGATAGATGAGGTCGTTGATACCGATCAGGATGATCAGGGTCTTCACATTGGGCAGGACGAACAGGTCGCGGTCCAAGCGGTTGAGCACGGCCAGGCCATCGCCGTCCTTCAACAGCCGGTTACCGGAAATGCCCAGGTTGGCGAGGCCGATCGGCGGCCCACCAGCTGCGGCGGTTCGTTCCGCCAGGCGATCAGGCCAGCGCCGATAGGCGTCCAGCGTGGACAGGTATCCCTCGGTGATCGAGTCACCGATGATGGCCACCGTCCGCGCCTGAGGATCGGCCGTGTGGACGTCCACCTCCGTGAGCAGTAGGCGACTGAAGCCAGGCAGGGCAGATTTCAGATGCGGGGCTGCGGTCTGGTCACCCGGCGCGCTCCAGACCATTTCTTGGCCCACCACATGCCCTGTCAGGCCCGCAGCCGGGCCAGGCGTGTAGATGCTGACGGTCACACGGCTGAGCGGCTCGACCGACGCCTCGACTGGATCGCTGACCAGCGAGGCGCCCGCGGGAATGGTCGCCTGAGGCGCGCCGGAAAACCGCAACTCCCGCGGCGCCTGACCGTCGCCCAGCATGATGGTCACGGGGCCGATCACAAGCGGTTCGGCGCCAAGGTCGTTACTGATCCGGATCCGGATCGCGTCGCCGCCGGCCGATAGCCGGAGACTGCTACGAAGCGTCGTTGCGAAGAATGGCGGCGGGGTCCGCGTCGCCAAGGTCGAGATCACGTCAGTCGGCGGGGAGGTCCAGGCCGCGATCCATTTCCCGGGCTCTCCCGCCAGAGCCCCTTGAGCCGAAAGGCATAGCGCGGCGACGGCCACGACAATACCCGACAGTCCGAAGGCCTTCATCTCACGCCCCGAAGATGGTCATGCTGCATTTCTCCCGCTGGCGATGCAGATCTGGTTGCATGTTCGCTTGGCTCTGGCCGGGGGCTCCCCAAAATCGATCCAGCCGATCGGCGACAGGCTGGTTCCTCGACGCCCCGCTCGTGGGGAGCCAGCGCCGGCTTCGGGTCATGCACGACCGACCCCGGTCCGCATCCGCAGAGCGCCGGGCCCTGCGGACGGACCGCGACGGTCAGTGCTTCATCAGGGCCATGAGGACGGGGTGCGGCTCGATTTTGGAGATGTTCGCCCTGACCTCGCCGAAGGCTGCGTCCGCTTGATCGAGGGCGAAGTCGATGTCCGCAGCCGTCATGGCGGCGTTCATGAACATGTTGTGCCAGGGGTGGAAGTGGACTCCGCGGCGGATCATGCCATCGGCGAAGGCGAAGCCGATACGGAAGTCCGGATCGTCCTGGAAGAAGATCTGAGGCATCTGCA
>JAFEEA010000381.1 GCA_018241335.1 Pseudomonadota bacterium | reverse complement strand
GGCCTGGCCGGCGAGCACGAGTTCAACGAAGTCGTCTTCGACGGCGTGCGCGCGCCCGTGGCCAACCGCATCGGCGAGGAGGACGACGGCTGGACAGTGGCCAAGCGGCTGATGGCCCTGGCCCGGTCGAACAACACCCCGGCGGCTCTGGTGCGCCGGGTGCTGCGGCGGGCCGGCCTGGCGATCGAGGCGGCCGGCGACGCCGGAGAGCCGGAATGGCGTCGCCGCCTCGCCGCGCTTCAGATCGAGCTGGAGGCTTTCGAACAGCTCGAACTGGCCGCCCTGGCCGCGGGCCGGCCCGGGGTCAGCGACCTGGCCGCGCCGCCGATGCTGAAACTGCTGGGCAGCGAGCTGCACCAGAAGGCGGCGGAACTGGCGATGGAGGCGGCCGGCCCCTATGCGGCGGCGTTCCTGGGCGAGTCACAAGAGGAAGGGCCGCTGGCGGAGGGCGGGCACGCCATGGCCAAGCACCTGGCGGTGCGGGCGGCGACCATCTATTCCGGCAGCAGCGAGACCCAGCGCAACGTCATCGCTCGCCTGCTCACCGGCGGATGAGGTTCAGGCCCCTCGCCGCCACCTGAGCGCGAGATTCGGAGCGCGATGCGTCCTTCTGGATGATTGCGCATCGTGTCAACCTGCCACAGACTGACATTTCGCAAGGAGGCGGACCGATAGAGTCCGCCCGGCGAGGAGGAACATCGATGGCGGCCGCTCCGATCCCGCATTCCGTCCAGTCCCTGCTGAGCCGCGTTCCCAGCGAGATCCTGACGATCGCAGGGTTCGCAATCGCCATCTTTGGCGTCGTAGCGACCGGCTCGGCGATCTCGGCCGGGATCAGCACGCCCTCGCCCTGGTTGTTCGCCGCCGCCTATGGCGGGCCGGCCGCCCTGGCGTTCGGGCTCTATTGGGCGATCTCCCGGCAGTTCTAGCCCAACGCGCCGGACGCGGCACGGGCCGAGGCGTTTCCGCCCCGGCCCGCCCGGCCTATTTGCCGAAGCCGATGTCGGTCCAGTAGTCGTCGCCGACGAACACCCGGTACTTGCCATAGCCGGCCACCGCCGCCTCACCTTCCGTCTTGGGGACGGCGGCGTAGTTCTCGCGCTCGATCGCCTGATCACGCGCCTGGTCCGGGTCGAGGGCCGCGATGGAGGGATAGTGCTCGATCAGCAGCACGTTGCCCTGGCCGTCCGAGGCGTTCAGCTTGATCATGATCTGGTAGCTGTCGATGATCCCGTGCTTCTTGGCGATCTCCTCGGCCGTGACCCAGGTGCGCTTGAGGCCGGTGACATAGTCATCGATGTGGGCAGGCTCGACCTTGACGGTCGTCACGTGCCAGACGCCCTTGTGCGGCGTGTAATCGACATAGGGTTCGGCCATGGCGGCGCCGGCCCCGAAGATGGCGCCGAGCACGGCGCAAGTCATCAGATTGGTCTTCATGATTGGGCTCCCCACCCGGCCCGTCATCTCCCGGCTCGATGCCTGGCGACTATTGACGGGCCCTGGGCGAATAGCTGCTGACCACAGGCCGCCAGGGTCAAGCGGCAGAGACGTCCGGACACGGTACATTTTTGATGCAACCGCCCAACGAAAAAGGGCCCGCTCTCGCGGGCCCTTTCCGTCTTCAATAGAAGTCGAGGCTTACTGGTAGACCTCAAAGAGGCCGGCCCCGCCCATGCCGCCGCCGATGCACATCGACACGACCGCGTGCTTGACGTTGCCGCGGCGACGGCCTTCCTGCAGGACGTGGCCGGTCAGGCGCGCGCCGGTCATGCCGAAGGGGTGGCCGATGGCGATGGAGCCGCCGTTGACGTTGTACTTCTCCGGGTCGATGCCCAGCTTGTCGCGGCTGTAGAGGCACTGGGAAGCGAAGGCCTCGTTCAGTTCCCACAGGTCGATGTCGTCGACCTTGAGGCCGTGACGTTCGAGCAGGCGCGGCACGGCGAAGACCGGGCCGATGCCCATTTCGTCGGGCTCGCAGCCGGCCACGGCCCAGCCCATGAAGCGGCCCAGCGGCTTGAGGCCCCGGCGCTCGGCTTCCTTGGCTTCCATGATCACCACGGCGGCGGCGCCGTCGGAGAGCTGGGAGGCGTTGCCGGCGGTGATGAAGTTACCCGGGCCCTTGACCGGCTCGAG
>JAFEEA010000380.1 GCA_018241335.1 Pseudomonadota bacterium | reverse complement strand
GTGATGCGCGAGGAGCTGCAGCGCCTGGGCGTCTCCATCGACTGGTCGCGCGAATTCGCCACCTGCGATCCGGAGTATTACGGCCAGCAGCAGGCCCTGTTCCTGCGCCTGTGGAAGCGCGGCCTGATCTATCGCAAGGAGGGCCTGGTCAACTGGGACCCGGTCGACATGACCGTGCTGGCCAACGAGCAGGTCATCGACGGCAAGGGCTGGCGCTCGGGCGCCACGGTCGAGCGCAAGAAGCTGAACCAGTGGTTCCTGCGCATCACCCAGTACGCCGACGAGCTGCTGGAAGGGCTGAAGACCCTGGACCGCTGGCCCGAGAAGGTCCGCGTCATGCAGGAGAACTGGATCGGCAAGTCCCAGGGCCTGAAGATGACCTTCGCCTTCGCCGGCCCGGCCCCGGAAGGGTTCGAGGGCGGCCTGCCGATCTACACCACCCGGCCCGACACCCTGTTCGGGGCGAGCTTCGTGGCCGTCTCGCCCGACCACCCCCTGGCCGAGCGCCTGGCCGCGGCCGACCCCAAGGCCGCCGCCTTCATCGCCGAGTGCCGCAAGGGCGGCACCTCGGAAGCCGAGATCGAGTCGGCCGAGAAGCTGGGCTTCGACACCGGCCTGACCGTGACCCATCCCTTTGATCCGGATTGGAAACTGCCGGTCTGGGTGGCGAACTTCATCCTCATGGACTACGGCACGGGCGCCATCTTCGGCTGCCCGGCCCACGACCAGCGCGACCTGGACTTCGTGCGCAAGTACGGCCTGCCGGTGAAGCCGGTGGTGCTGCCGCCGGGCGAGGATCCGGCCAGCTTCAGCGTCGGCGACGAGGCCTATGTCGGCCCCGGCCGGATCTTCAACTCCGGCTTCCTGGACGGGCTGGAGATCGAGGCCGCCAAGGCCGCCGCCATCGCCCGCATCGAGGCCCAGGGCCAGGGCGAGGGCGCCACCGTCTATCGCCTGCGCGACTGGGGCGTGGCGCGCCAGCGCGGCTGGGGCTGCCCGATCCCTGTGGTGCACTGCGCCAAGTGCGGCGTCGTCGCCGTTCCCGAGGACCAGCTGCCCGTGCGCCTGCCCACCGGCATGGACTTCTCCAAGCCCGGCAACGCCCTGGCGCGGCATCCGACCTTTAAGCAAACGAGCTGCCCCACCTGCGGCGGGCCGGCCGAGCGCGACACCGACACCCTCGACACCTTCGTGGACTCGTCCTGGTACTTCGCCCGCTACGCCAATCCCAAGGCCGCCGAGCCGGTGGACAAGGCGGCGGCCGACTACTGGATGCCGGTGGACCAGTACATCGGCGGCATCGAGCACGCGGTGCTGCACCTGCTCTACGCGCGCTTCATCACCCGCGCCCTGCGCGACGAAGGGTTGCTGAGCGTCTCAGAGCCGTTCGCGGGCCTGTTCACGCAAGGCATGGTCACCCACGAGACCTATCGCCGCCAGAACGGCGAGTGGGTCGACGCCGGCGCGGTCGAGGTGGTCAGCGAGGGCCAGACCCGCCGGGCGGTGATCGCCGAGACCGGCGAGGCCCTGGTGATCGGCGACATCGAGAAGATGTCCAAGTCCAAGCGCAACGTCGTGGCCCCCGCCGACATCGCCGACGCCTATGGCGTCGACGCCGCGCGCCTGTTCGTGCTGTCGGACTCGCCGCCCGACCGCGACGTGCAGTGGACCAGCGGCGGCATCGAGGGCGCCTGGCGCCTGATCAACCGCATCTGGAACGAGTTCGACGCGCAAGCCGAGGCGACGGCGTCCGGCGCCGACGACGCGGCGGCCGCCCTGGCCCTGCGCAAGGCGACCCACCGCACGATCAAGGCGGTGACCGAGGGCATCGACGGCTTCCGGTTCAACAGCGCGGTCGCGCGGCTCTACGAATTCGTCAACGCTTTCAAGGCCTTGCCGGCCCAGGGCGCGTCGGCGGCCGGGCTGGAGGCGCGGCGCGAGGCCCTGTCGGCCCTGGCCCGCCTGATCGCCCCCTATGCGCCGCACCTGGCCGAGGAATGCTGGCAAAGCCTGGGCGGGGAGGGGCTGGTGGCGGTCGCGCCCTGGCCGGTGTTCGACCCGGCCCTGACCGAGGACGACGAGAAGGTCCTGCCGGTGCAGATCAACGGCAAGCGCCGCGGCGAGATCCGCGCGC
>JAFEEA010000037.1 GCA_018241335.1 Pseudomonadota bacterium | reverse complement strand
CCCAACGTCATGGCCGGCTATCTGAACGAAGGCGGGGCCATCGAGCCGCCGCCGGGCGGCTGGCACGACACCGGCGACGTGGTCGAGATGACCGAGGACCAGTGGATCACTATCCTGGGACGCGTGAAGCGCTTCGCCAAGATCGGCGGCGAGATGGTCTCGCTGACCGCGGCCGAGGACCTGGCCACCAACCTCTGGCCCGAGGCCCGCCACGCGGTGATCTCCCTGCCCGACTCCAAGAAGGGCGAGCGGCTGATCCTGGTCACCGACCGCTCGGACGCCGAGGTCGACAAGCTGGTCACCCACGCCAAGCGCCTGGGCGCGCCGGACCTGGCGGTGCCGCGGCGCATCGTCAGGGTGCCGGAAGTACCGGTGCTGGGGTCCGGCAAGACTGACTATGTCGCCATCCAGAGGATGGCCGAGATGGAGGCCAAGGCCGCCTGATCGTCAACAAGGGGGACTAAAGCATGGATCGACTGAACGCCTGGTCGCCGCGGGTGCTGAGCCTGCTGCGGATCATCACGGCCCTGCTGTTCATGGAACACGGCCTCATGAAGCTGTTCCACTTCCCGGCCCCGCAGCCGGGCGTTCCAGACCCCCTGCCGACGATCCTGCTGGTGGCGGCGGTGCTGGAGGTCGGCGGCGGCGCCCTGCTGACGCTGGGCCTTTTCACCCGCGCAGCCGCCTTCGTCTGTTCGGGCGAGATGGCGGTGGCCTATTTCCTGTTCCACGCCAGGGGCGGGCCCTGGCCGGCGCTGAACGGCGGCGACGCGGCGATCCTGATGTGCTGGGTGTTCTTCTACCTGGTGTTCGCCGGCGGCGGGGCCTGGAGCGTCGACACCCTGGTCCGCAAGCGGGCCTGAGTTCTCATCCGGGCGCTTGCCTTACGCGAGGGGCGGATGATCTCATCCGCCCATGGCCCTGGATCTGACCCGAGAAGCAGAAGCCTGGCGACGCGATGGCGCCGTCCTGGTCAAGGGCGCGCTGGGCGCCGCCTCGCTGGGCGAACTGCGGGCGGCCTATGACTGGAGCCTGGCCAATCCCGGCCCCGGCGCCTCGCGCATCCGCCAGAAGACCGAGGGCCTCTTCTACCAGGACCTCTACAATCCCGGCTGCGCGGCCGCCTACGGTCCGCGCCTGAAGGCGGCCGGGGTGGCCGGCATCGTTTCGGCGATGTGGGGCTCGCCCGATGTCTGGTTCATGTACGAGCAGGTGTTCCTGAAGGAGGGCGGCGAGACGCGGCGCACGCCCTGGCACCAGGACAGCTCCTACCTGGCCGTGGCCGGCGAGGACCTGATGGTGATGTGGATCAGCTTCGATCCCGTGCCGGCCGAGGACGCCCTGGAGTTCGTCAAGGGGTCGCACCGCGGCGTGCTCTACAACGGCTCCAGCTTCGACGTGGACGACGACACCGCGCCCCTGCACGCCACCGACGCCGTGCCGCGCCTGCCCGACATCGAGGCCGACCGCGCGGCCTACGACATCGTCTCCTGGGCCACCGAACCCGGCGACGTCATCCTGTTCCACCCAGCCGCCCTGCACGGCGGCGCGGCCACCCACCCGGGCGGACGGCGGCGCACCCTGACCCTGCGATTCTTCGGCCAGCAGTCGCACTATGACCGCAGGCCCGGGCCCGCCGGGCCGCGCGTCGCGAACTTCCACGACCGCATGACCCAGGGCGCGCCATTCCGGCACGAAAGTTTCCTGAAGCTGATGTAGGGCCTGCGCCAAAGCTGTTCACAGCCAGGCTGCCTGCCCCTCACGTTCCGTCATCCTCGGCCTTGCCTCGGGTCGGCGCGCCCTCCGGTACGCGCCGCTCGTTCGCACGCGATCATGGATCCTCGGGACTGACGCCCGAGGATGACGGCTTGAGGGGTGGATAGAGCGGGCCTTCGCCCTACCACCACTTCTCCGGCCGCGCCTTGAAGTCGGCGGCCTTTTCCAGGGCGCCGCCGAGGGAGAACAGCGTCCCCTCGTCCAGCGCCCGGCCGATCAGCTGCAGGCCGAGGGGCAGGCCTTGCGCGTCGACGCCGCCCGGCAGGCTCATCCCCGGCAGGCCGGCCAGGTTCACCGTCACCGTGAAGATGTCGTTCAGGTACATGGCCACCGGGTCGGCGCTGTTCTCGCCCAGGCCGAACGCCGCCGAGGGGGCGGTGGGGGTCAAGAGGGCGTCGACCTTGCCGAAGGCCTGGGTGAAGTCGTCGGCGATGCGCCGGCGCACCTTCAGGGCCTTGAGGTAGTAGGCGTCGTAATAGCCGGCCGACAGCACATAGGTGCCGATCAGGATGCGGCGCTTGACCTCGTCGCCGAAGCCGGCGGCGCGGGTTTCTTCATAGACGTCGGTCAGGCTGCCGCCGTCGGCGACGCGCAGGCCGTAGCGCATGCCGTCATAGCGGGCGAGGTTCGACGACGCCTCAGCGGGGGCCACGATGTAGTAGGCCGGCAGGGCGTACTTGGTGTGCGGCAGGGAGACTTCGACGATCTCGCAGCCGGCGTCCTTCAGCCAGTCGATGCCCTGGGTCCACAGGGTCTCGATCTCGGCCGGCATGCCCTCGACCCGGTATTCCTTGGGCACGCCGATGCGCAGGCCCTTGACCGACTTGCCGACGAAGCTCGGGAAGTCCGGAACCTCGACCGGCAGGCTGGTGGAGTCCTTGGGGTCGTGGCCGCTCATGGACTTCAGCAGGATGGCGGCGTCTTCCACGGTGCGGGCGATCGGCCCGGCCTGGTCCAGGGACGAGGCGAAGGCGATCACGCCCCAGCGCGAGCAGCGGCCATAGGTCGGTTTGATCCCGACCGTGCCGGTGAAGGCCGCCGGCTGGCGGATCGAGCCGCCGGTGTCGGTCGCCGTGGCGCCCAGCGCCAGCTTGGCCGCCACCGAGGCCGCCGAACCTCCGGAGGAGCCGCCGGGCGTCAGCGGCCGGTTCGATCCCTTGGACCGCCACGGATTGACCACTGGGCCAAGCGCGCTGGTCTCGTTGGACGAGCCCATGGCGAACTCGTCCATGTTCAGCTTGCCCAGCATCACCGCCCCGTCGCGCCACAGGTTGGCGGTGACGGTGGATTCGTAGGTGGGGCGGAAGTTGTCGAGGATGCGCGAGCAGGCGGCCGAGTGGTCGCCCTCGGTGCAGAACAGGTCCTTGATCCCCAGCGGCGCGCCTTCCAGCGGGCCCGCCTCGCCGCGCGCGATGCGGGCGTCGGCCTGGGCGGCCATGGCCAGGGCCTTTTCCGGCGTCTCGGCCACATAGGCGTTGAGCGCCCGCGCGCCCTCGATGGCGGCGATGTGGGCCTTGGTGATCTCGGCGGACGAGAAGCGCCTGGCCTTGAGGCCCTCCAGCGCGTCCTTCAGGGTGATGTCGGTCAGGTCGCTCATTCTATTCGACCACCTTCGGCACCACGTAGAAGCCCTTGTCGGCCTTGGGCGCGTTGGAGAGCACGCGCTGAGCGTCCCCGCCGTCGGTGACCACGTCCTCGCGCATCGGCATCGGCGTATTAACGGCCGAGGTCATCGGTTCGACCCCGTCGGTGTCGACCTCGTTCAACTGTTCGATCCAGGCCATGATGCCCGAGAGTTCCCGGGCCAGGGGCTCCAGGCGCTCCTCGGCCTCGCGGATGCGGGCGAGCTTGGCGACCTTGCGCACGGTGGCGGCGTCGATGGACATGGGGCTTTCGGAGGCTCCAGCAGGGAAGGCGTGGGGTTACCCGCCCCCAGCCCTGTTTGACAAGTGCGGCGTTTGACAAACAAGGGCTTGGGGAAGATGCCGGGCCATGGCCATCGTCGACATCACCGAACTGCGTGCCGTCTTGCCGAGAAACGCCCCCGTCGTCGGGCTGGACCTGGGGACCAAGACCATCGGCGTGGCGGTGTCGGACGCCTCCTTGATGATCGCCTCGCCCCTGGAGCTGATCCGCAAGACCCAGTTCACCAAGGACGCCGAGGCCCTGTTCAAGGCCATGGACAGTCGCGGCGCCGGCGGCGTGGTCATCGGCCTGCCGGTGAACATGGACGGGACCGAGGGGCCGCGCTGCCAGTCGGCGCGAGCCTTCGGCCGCAACCTGCTGCGCCTGAAGGACCTGCCCATCGCTTTCTGGGACGAGCGCCTGTCCAGCGTGGCGGTGAACCGGGTGCTGATCGAGGAAGCCGACGTCACCCGCGCCCGCCGCGCCGACCTGGTGGACAAGATGGCGGCCGCGTACATCCTGCAGGGCGCGCTGGACCGGATGCGGGTGGGATGAAGAGGCCGGTTTCCCTGTCCGAGGCGATCGACCAGCTTCGACCCGAGCCGGGTGTCGTCGTGCTGATGTGCGGCCTGGCGGGTTCCGGCAAGACCACCGTCTCGAAGTCCCTGGAGGCCAAGGGCTTCCTGCGGCTGTCGTTCGACGAGGTGCTGTGGAGCGTCTGCGGCCGCTACGGCGTGGACTATCCCGCCGAGGCCTACGCGGAAAAGCAGGCGATCGCCCGGGCGGCGCTGATGGATCAGGTTTCGCGCGGCCTGGCCAAAAGAACGCCGATGGTCATCGATTCCGCGTTCTGGAACCGCGCCGCGCGCGACGGCTACCGCGAGCTGGCGGCCCGCTTCGACTGCCAATGCCGGGTGCTCCATCTCAAGGCCGAACCGGCGCTGTTGCGCGAACGGCTCAAGGTTCGCGCCGAAAGATTCGACGCCAACGCCGCCTTCCCGGTGACGGACGAGATCCTGGACCGCTTTCTCAAGGGATTCGAAGCGCCGGAAGGCGAGGATGAAATCGTGGTGGCCGTCGAATAGCAGGCCGGTCGGGCGCCCCCTTCCCCCTGCCCTCAAACCTGCCTAGAACGCCCCTTTGATGACCAGCCCAGCCCCCGGCCTAGACGAGGTCCGCGCGCGGATCTTTCCGTTCCCGCGCCGCCACCTCCTGTCCGTCAACGATCTGGATCCGGTGCAGGTGAAGGACCTGCTGGACCTGGCCGACGGCTTCGTGGGCCTGAACCGCCAGACGGCCAAGAAGGTCGACCTTCTGAAGGGCCGCACCCTCATCAACCTGTTCTTCGAAGCCTCGACCCGCACCCAGAGCTCCTTCGAGCTGGCCGGCAAGCGGCTGGGCGCGGACGTGGTCAACATGAGCCCGCGCACCTCGTCGATCTCCAAGGGCGAAACCCTGATCGACACGGCGGTGACCCTGAACGCCATGCAACCGGACATCCTGGTGGTGCGCCACGCCTCGTCCGGCGCCGCCTCTCTGCTGAGCCAGAAGGTCAGCTGCAGCGTGGTCAACGCCGGTGACGGCCAGCATGAGCATCCCTCGCAGGGCCTGCTGGACGCCCTCTCCATGCGCCGCGCCTTCGGCCACATCGATGGGCTGAAGGTGGCCATCTGCGGCGACGTCCTGCACAGCCGGGTGGCGCGCTCGAACGTCGGCCTCCTGACCATGCTGGGCGCCGAGGTGCGGGTGGTCGGCCCGCCGACCCTGATGCCGGCCGACGTCGCCCGCTGGGGCGTCAGCGTCCACCACGACCTGCGCCAGGGCATCGAGGGCGTCGACGTGGTGATGATGCTGCGCCTGCAGCTCGAACGGATGCAGGGCGCGCTGGTGCCGTCCATGCGCGAGTACTTCCGCCTGTGGGGTCTGGACCGCGAGAAGCTGGCCAAGGCCTCGCCCGGCGTGAGGGTGATGCATCCGGGGCCGATGAACCGCGGCGTCGAGATCGATTCCGACGTCGCCGACGACCTGGCCGTCAGCCTGATCCAGGACCAGGTGGAGATGGGCGTGGCCGTGCGCATGGCGATCCTGGCCTCCCTGGCCGCGCGCCTGGACAACCGATGAGCCGGCGACGATGAGCGTCCTGGCCTCCGTCTGCGTCTTCTGCGGCTCCAGCCCCGGCGCCGATCCGGCGTTCGAGGCCGCGGCCCGCGCCACCGGCGAGGCCATCGCCCGGCGAGGCCTCGCCCTCGTCTACGGCGGCGCCAAGGTCGGGCTGATGGGCGCGGTGGCCGACGCGGCCCTGGCGGCCGGCGGCGAGGTGTTCGGCGTCCTGCCCCGCGGCCTGGCGGCCAAGGAGCTGGCGCACACCGGCCTCACCCGGCTGGAGGTCGTCGCCTCCATGCACGAGCGCAAGGCGCGCATGGCCGAGCTCTCGGACGGCTTCCTCAGCCTGCCCGGCGGCATCGGCACCCTGGAGGAGATCTTCGAGGTCTGGACCTGGGGCCAGCTGGGCTTTCACGCCAAGCCGGCCGGCTTCCTGAACGTCGCCGGGTTCTATGATCCCCTGCGCGCCTTCCTGAACCACATGACCGACCAGGCCTTCCTGAAGACGACGCACCGCGACATGGCGATCTTCGGCGAGACGCCGGACGCCCTGCTGGACGCCTTCGCCGCCTACCGGCCCCCCGCCGTCGACAAATGGATGGAGCGCGAGCAGCTCTGATGACCGCCCCCGCCCCAATCGCCTTCATCAACGCCCGCCTGGTGGATCCGCAGACCGGCTACGACGGGCCCGGCGCCCTGCTGGTCGAGAACGGCGTCATCGCGGCCGTGACGCACGAGGTGGGCTTCGCCGACCTGTCGCCCGAGATCCGCGTCGTCGACTGCAACGGCCACCTGCTCTGCCCCGGCCTTGTCGACCTACGCGTCAAGACCGGCGAGCCTGGCAACGAGCCCAAGGAGACGCTCAAGTCCGCCGCCCGCGCCGCGGCGGCCGGGGGCGTCACCTCCATCGTCGTGCAGCCCGACACCGACCCGGTGATCGACGACCCCTCGGTGGCCGACTTCATCCTGCGCCGGGCGCGCGACATCGAGCTGGTGCACGTCTATCCCGCCGGGGCGGCGACCAAGGGGCTCAAGGGCCAGGGCATGGCCGAGATCGGCCTGATGCACGACGCCGGCTGCGTCTACGTCACCGACGCGGACAAGCCGATCGTGGATTCCAAAGTCTTCCGCCGGGTGCTGTCCTACGCCAACGCCCTGGGGGTGCTGGTCGCCCACCGACCGGCCGACCCCTGGCTCAGCGATGGGTCGGCCGCCACCGAGGGCGAGTTCGCCGGGCGCATGGGCCTGCCCGCCGCGCCGGTCGCCGCCGAGACCATCATGCTGGAGCGCGACATCGCCCTGGCCGAACTGACCGGGGCGCGCCTGCTGGTCGACCAGATCAGCGCCGCCCAACCCCTGGAGCGGCTGGCCGCGGCCAAGGCCCGGGGCGTGAAGCTGATCGCCACCGCCTCGATCAACCACCTGTCGTTCAACGAGCTCGACATCGGCGACTACCGCACCTTCTGCAAGCTGACCCCGCCCCTGCGCCCCGAAAGCGACCGCCTGGCGCTCATCGAGGCGGTGGCGTCGGGCCTGGTGGACGTCATCGTCTCGGCGCACGCCCCCGCGCCGGCGGAGGACAAGCGCCTGCCCTATGACGAGGCGGCGCCGGGCGCCGTGGGGCTGGAGACCCTGCTACCGGCCCTGCTGACCCTCTACCACGAAGGGCACGCCCCCCTCGCGACCCTGATCCGGGCCGTGACCCTGTCGCCGGCCGACGCCATCGGCCTCGCCGCCGGCCGCCTGACCCCCGGCGCGCCGGCGGACCTTGTGCTCTGCGACCTGGAGGCGCCGCGCCTGATCGACGCCGCCGAGCTGATCTCCAAGTCCAAGAACTCCGCCTTCGACGGGCGTCGCCTGCAGGGCCGCGTGCTGATGACCCTGGTGGACGGGCGGGTGGTGTTCGAGGGCTGACGGGCCGCCCTCCCCCTATCGCCCATCGCGGACGCAACCTAGACTGTAGCCATGTTGACCATGCCCGACCCGATGATCGCCCTGGCCGCCTCGATCGGCGGCGGCTACCTGCTGGGGTCGATCCCGTTCGGGGTGATCGTCACCCGCCTGGGCGGCGCGGGCGACGTGCGCCAGATCGGTTCGGGCAACATCGGGGCGACCAACGTCCTGCGCACCGGGCGGCGGGACCTGGCGGCCATCACCCTGATCGCCGACGGCGGCAAGGGGGCCATCGCGGCCCTCGTCGCCGGCTGGCTGTTCGGGCCGGTGGCGGCGGTGCTGGCGGCGGGCGCTGCTTTCCTGGGCCACGTCTTCCCGGTCTGGCTGAAGTTCAAGGGCGGGCGCGGCGTCGCCACCTTCTTCGGGACGCTGATCGCCGTGTCGCCGGTCGCGGGGCTGATGTCGGGCGCGACCTGGATCGCCGTGGCCTTCCTGTTCCGCATCTCGTCTCTGGCGGGGCTGGTGGCGGCGGCGGTGTCGCCCCTGCTGGTCTTCGCCGTGGACCAGGGCGGCGAGGGCAAGATCGACCGGGTCTACCTGGCCGCCTTCATGGCGGTGCTGATCTACTACCGCCACGCGGGCAATATCCGCCGCCTGCTCAAGGGCGAGGAGCCGCGCATCGGCCAGTCCAAGGCGCCGAGCGCCTGATGCGGCCTGGGGCGGCGCCACCACGATGACGCGCCGCCCGTTGGATCGTTCGGGCCGGATCGACTGGCTGCGTCTGGCGCGGGCGCAGGCCGTCGGACCCGTGACCTTCAATCGCCTCATCGAGCGTTTTGGCGATCCGGCGCGAGCCCTTCGCGCCCTGCCCGACCTGGCCCGCCGCGGCGGCCGTTCCGGCGCCCTGCGCATCCCCGGCGCCGACGAGGCCGAGCGGGAACTGGCGGCCGGTGAAGCGCTCGGCGCCCGGCTGATCGCGGCCTGCGAGCCCGACTTTCCGCGCCTGCTGCTGGAGTTGGATCCTCGCCCGCCGCTGATCTGGGTGCTGGGCGACGCCGGGCTGCTGCGGCCGAGGGCCGTGGCCATCGTCGGCGCCCGCGTCGCCTCCGCCGCCGGCCGCCGCTTCGCCAGGACCCTGGCGGAGGATCTCGGCCGGGCCGGCTATGTGGTGGTGTCGGGCATGGCGAGGGGCATCGACGCGGCGGCGCACGAGGGGGCCATGGCCCACGGGACGGTCGCCGTGCTGGGCGGCGGCGTCGACGACATCTATCCGCCGGACAACGCCGAGCTTCACGCCGCCCTCAAGACCCGGGGATGCATCGTTTCGGAATCGCCGCCGGGCCGCGCCGCCCAGGCCCAGGACTTCCCGCGCCGCAACCGCATCATCTCGGGCCTCAGCCTGGGCGTGGTGGTGGTCGAGGCCGAGCTGAAGTCCGGATCGCTGATCACCGCCCGCATGGCCGGCGAACAGGGTCGCGAGGTGTTCGCGGTGCCGGGTTCGCCCCTGGACCCCCGTGCCCGCGGCGCCAACGACCTGATCCGCCAGGGCGCCTGCCTAGTCGAGGACGCCGAGGACGTGCTGCGGGTGCTGAACGGCCTGCGCGGCATGGCCGAGCCCGAGCCGTCCGGCTGGGCCGGGGAGCCGCCGGGCGACGCGGAGACCGACGCCGTGCGGGCCGTCATCGCCGGCCTTCTGTCGCCGACGCCGGTCTCCATCGACGAACTGGCGCGTCAGACCGGCGCGGCGACGCCGCTGGTGCTGGCGGCCCTGACGGAACTGGCCCTGGCCGGGCGCGCCGAACTGATGGCCGGCGGCCTGGTGGTCGGGGCCTAGAACCGGCCCGTCGCGCGGCTCCGACCGGCGCGAAAGCCCCCGCAAGTTGACAGAGGGGCGCCCCCGCCCCCACTTTCCGCCCCCGCGCCGCCACCGACGGCGCCTTGCTTTATTCCTGTTCCAGGCGCTGAACCCACCGCATGAACGTCGTCGTCGTCGAAAGTCCGGCCAAGGCCAAGACCATCAACAAGTACCTGGGCTCGGACTACAAGGTCCTGGCGTCATACGGCCACGTGCGCGACCTGCCCTCCAAGGACGGCTCGGTGAAGCCGGACGAAGACTTCGCCATGAGCTGGGACGTGGACGCCAAGTCCGCCAAGCGGGTCAACGAGATCGCCGACGCCATGAAGGGCGCCGATCGCCTGATCCTGGCCACCGACCCCGATCGCGAGGGCGAGGCCATCAGCTGGCACGTGCTGGAGATCCTGAACAAGAAGAAGGCCATCAAGGGCGCCCAGGTGCAGCGGGTGGTGTTCAACGCCATCACCAAGTCCGCCGTGCTCGACGCCATGGCCAACCCGCGCGACATCGACATGGAGTTGGTGGACGCCTACCTGGCCCGCCGCGCCCTGGACTATCTGGTGGGCTTCACCCTCTCGCCGGTGCTCTGGCGCAAGCTGCCGGGCAGCCGTTCGGCCGGGCGCGTGCAGTCGGTGGCCCTGCGCCTGATCGTCGACCGCGAGATGGAGATCGAGGCCTTCAAGACCCAGGAATACTGGAGTGTCGAGGCCGACGTCACCGCCGGGTCCGACCCGTTCCTGGCGCGCCTGGTCAAGCACGACGGCAAGCGCCTGACCAAGTTCGACCTGGGCAATGAGGCTTCGGCCCAGGCCGCCAAGGCCGCGGTCCAGGCCGCGACCTTCAAGGTGGCGGCGGTGGAAAAGAAACCGGCCCGCCGTTCCCCGCCCCCGCCCTTCACCACCTCGACTCTGCAGCAGGAGGCCGCGCGCAAGCTGGGCTTCTCCGCCCAGCGCACCATGCAGGCCGCCCAGAAGCTGTACGAAGGCGTCGACATCGGCGGCGAGACCGTGGGCCTGATCACCTACATGCGGACCGACGGCGTGCAGTCCGCCCCTGAGGCGCTGGACGAGGCGCGCCAGGTGATCGCCGGCCTCTACGGCAAGGACTACGTACCCGAGAGCGCGCGGCGCTACACCACCAAGGCCAAGAACGCCCAGGAGGCGCACGAGGCGATCCGCCCCACCAGCCTGGAACGAAACCCGGGCAAGATGCGCCTCGATCCCGACCTCGGCCGGCTCTACGAGCTGATCTGGAAGCGGATGATCGCCTCCCAGATGGAAAGCGCCCGCATCGAGCGCACCACGGTCGATCTCGAGAGCGCCGACGGCAACACGGGCCTGCGCGCCACCGGCCAGGTGGTGCTCTTCCCCGGGTATCTCGCGGTCTACGAGGAAGGCCGGGACGATGAGGCCGACGAGGACGGCGGCCGCCTGCCGATCATCAACGAGGGCGCCGAGGCCCGCGTGATCGAGGCCCGCGCCGACCAGCACTTCACCGAACCGCCGCCGCGCTATTCGGAAGCCTCGCTGGTCAAGAAGATGGAGGAGCTGGGCATCGGCCGGCCCTCGACCTACGCCTCGATCCTGACCGTCCTGCGCGACCGGGCCTATGTGAAGATGGAGAAGAACCGCTTCATCCCCGAGGACAAGGGCCGCCTGGTCACCGCCTTCCTGGAGCAGTTCTTCCGCCGCTACGTCGACTACGGCTTCACCGCCGCCCTGGAAGAGCGGCTGGACCTGGTGTCGGCCGGCGAGCTCGACTGGAAGGCCCTGCTGCGGGACTTCTGGACCGACTTCCACGCCGCCGTGGGCGACATCGGCGAGCTGCGCATGACCCAGGTGCTGGAGGCGCTCAACGAGGCCCTGGGGCCGCACATCTTCCCCGCCAAGGCCGACGGGTCCGACCCGCGCCTCTGCCCCACCTGCGGCACGGGCCGCCTGTCCCTGAAGACCGGCAAGTTCGGCGCCTTCATCGGCTGCTCCAACTATCCGGAATGCCGCCACACGCGCCCGCTGGCGGCCAACGACGACGACGCCAACGGCGAGGCCACCGGCGACCGCGAGCTGGGCGTCGACCCGGCCACGGGCCACACCATCTGGCTGAAGGCCGGCCGCTTCGGACCTTACGTCGAGGAGACCGACGAGAAGCCCAAGCGCGCCAGCCTGCCCAAGGACTGGCCGCCCGCCTCCATCGACCTCGACAAGGCGCTGCGCCTGCTGCGCCTGCCGCGCGAGGTGGGCGTGCATCCGGACGAGGGCGGCATGATCGTGGCCGGCATCGGGCGCTACGGCCCCTATGTCCAGCACAACGGCACCTACGCCAACCTGGCCAGCGCCGAGGAGGTGTTCGACGTCGGCCTCAACCGCGCCGTCGCCGTCCTGGCCGAGAAGCGCGCCGGCGGGCGCGGCGGGCGTGGCCGCGCCGAAGCGACGGCCCTCAAGGAGCTAGGCGAGCACCCGGTGACCGGCAAGCCGGTCCGCGTCCTGGCCGGCCGCTATGGCCCCTACATCAAGCACGAGAGCACCAACGCCAACGTGCCCAAGGGCGCCGATCCGGCCGCCCTGACCCTGGACGAGGCCGTGGCCCTGCTGGCCGCCCGCGAGGAAAAGGGCGGCGGCAAGAAGAAACCCGCCCGCGCCGCCAAGAAGGCCCCCGATCCCGGCACGGCCAAGGTCGTCAAGGCCAAGAAGCCGGCCGCCAAGAAGAAGGCGGCGGCCAAGAAGGCTCCGGCGAAGAAGGCGGCCGCGGCGGAGTAGCCGAGCCCCGCTTGCTCCCTTTCCGATGTCATCCCGGACGAAGCGCGCAGCGCATATCCGGGATGACAGAGTTTAGTGAACGGGCCATCCGCGCTATGGAGGGCGATGCGTAAGCCGCGTCCTCCCAGCCCGACCCGAGCCTCAAGAGCCGAGCGCCCGCCCCAGGGCCTGCCGGACCGCGACGCCCTGCTGGCGTTCATCCGCGAGGCGGGCGAGACCGACAAGGCCGCCATCGCCCGCGCCTTCGGGCTCAAGGGCGCGGATCGCCGGGCCCTGCGCGACCTGCTGAAGGACCTGGAAGGGGCCGGCGCGCTCGGCCGGCGCGGCCGCAAGGGCCTGGCCGAGGCCGGCGCCCTGCCCCCGGTGGGCGTGGCCGACGTCACCGAGCGCGACGCCGACGGCGAGCTCTTCGTGCGCCTGGCCAAGGGCGGCGAGGACACGCCGGCCATCCGCCTGGCCCCCGACCGCCGCGAGGCCGCCGCCGGGGCGCCGGGCCTGGGCGACCGGCTGCTGGTGCGCTTCGAGCGGCTGGAGACCGGCGAGGTCGAGGCGCGGATCATCAAGCGGCTGGGCCAGAGCGCCCACCGCGTCCTCGGCGTCGTGCGCCGCTCCAACCGCGAGATTCGCGTCGAGCCGGTGGACCGCAAGAGCCGCGAGACCCTGCTGCTGAACCCCGTCGAGGCCGGCGAGCTGCGCGACGGCGACCTGGTGCTGGCCCAGGTCGGCGGCGCCGCCGAGCGCCGCTACGGCCCCAAGCGCGGCAAGGTGCTGGAGGTGGTCGGGCGCGAGGACGACGCCCGCGCGGCCTCCCTGATCGCCATCCACACCCACGGCGTGCCCACCGGCTTTTCCGAGGCCGCCGAGGGCGAGGCGCTGAAGGCCGAGCCGCCGACCCTGGCCGGGCGCACGGACCTGCGCCACCTGCCGCTGGTGACCATCGACCCGCCGGACGCCCGCGACCACGACGACGCCGTCTACGCCCAGCCGGACGACGACCCGCGCAACGCCGGCGGCTGGATCGTCTGGGTCGCCATCGCCGACGTCGCCGCCTACGTGCGCCCCGGCTCGGCCCTGGACCGCGAGGCGCGCGACAAGGCCAACAGCGTCTATTTCCCCGACCGGGTCGAGCCGATGCTGCCGGAAGCCCTGTCGGCGGGCCTGTGCTCCCTGCGCGAGGGAGAGGCGCGCGCCTGCATGGCCGTGCGCATGGTGTTCGGCAAGGACGGACGCAAGCGCAGCCACCGCTTCGAGCGCGGCCTTATGCGTTCGGCCGCCAAGCTGTCCTACGAACAGGCGCAGGACGCCATCGACGGCCTGCCCGACGACAAGACCGCCCCCCTGGTCGAGGACGTGCTGCGTCCCCTGTGGGACGCCTACCGGACCTTGAAGATCGGCCGCGACGCCCGCTCGCCCCTGGAGATCGACTCGCCCGAACGGCGGGTGCGGATCAGCCCCGAGGGCGAGGTGGAATCGATCACGCCGCGCCAGATGCTCGAGGCCAACAAGCTGATCGAAGAGTTCATGATCCAGGCCAACGTGGCGGCGGCCGAGATGCTGGAACAGCGCCAGACCCCCCTGGTCTACCGCGTCCACGACGCCCCCAGCGACGAGAAGGTCCAGGCCCTGGTCGACTTCCTGGCCACCCTGGGCATCCCCTGGAACAAGGGCCAGGCGCCGCGCACCGACCGCTTCAACCAGCTGCTGGGCCAGACCCGCGGCGGGCCGCACGCCGAGATTGTCAACGAAGTGGTCCTGCGCACCCAGATGCAGGCCATCTATTCGCCCGAGAACATCGGCCACTTCGGCCTGAACCTCGACAAGTACGCCCATTTCACCTCGCCGATCCGCCGCTACGCCGACCTGATCGTCCATCGCGGCCTGATCCGCGCCCTGGGCCTCGGCAAGGACGGCCTCTCGGACGAGGACATCGCGCGCCTGCCCGACACCGCCGAGCGGATCACCGCCGCCGAGCGACGGGCCATGGCCGCCGAGCGCGCCGCCACCGACCGCTACGTGGCCGCCTTCATGGAGGAACGGGTCGGCGCCGATTTCGAGGGGCGGATCACCGGGGTCACCCGCTTCGGCCTCTTCGTGCGCCTGACCGAGACCGGCGCCGACGGGCTGGTGCCGGTGTCGAGCCTGGGCGGCGAGTACTTCATCCACGACGAGACCGCCCACGCCCTGGTCGGCGAGCGCAGCGGCGAACGGTGGCGGCTGGGGCGGCTGGTGGAGGTGCGCCTGCGCGAGGCGACGCCGATCACCGGCGGCCTGGTCTTCGAGATGCTCAGCGACGCCGAGCCCCGCGACCCCAACGCCAAGGCCTCGCCCTTCGCCGGGCGCGGCGGCCGGGGCGGGCCCAAGCGGGGCGGCTCTAAAGGCGGCCCGAGGGGCGGCGGCGCGGGGCGCGCCAAGCTGCTGCGGCCGGGCGGCCCCAAGAAGGGCAAGCGGCGGTGAGCTTGACCGTCTGGGGTCGACTGTCATCGATCAACGTCCAGAAGGTGACCTGGGCGCTGGACGAGATCGCCCTGGCCTGGAGCCACCGGCCGGCGGGCGGCGACTTCGGCCTGCTGGAGACGCCCGAATTCCGGACCCTGAACCCGCACGGCAAGGTGCCGGTGATCGACGATGACGGCGCGGTGGTGTGGGAATCCGGCGCCATCCTGCGCTACCTCTGCGCCGCCTACTCCGAGGGCGTGCTGTGGCCGGCCGCCCCCGGCCGCCGGGCCGAGGCGGACCAGTGGATGGACTGGTGCCAGACCAGCTTGCAGCCGCACCTGATGGGTTTCTTCTGGGGCTGGTACCGGACCCCCGCCGAACGCCGGGACGAGGCCCGGAACGCCCAGCTCCACGCCGCGACGATCGAGGCCCTGGCGCGGCTGGACGCCCTGCTCGCCGCCCGTCCCTACGTCGCCGGCGACATCCTGACGATGGGCGACCTACCAGCCGGGACCCTGCTCTACCGCTGGTACGAGATGGATATCCCGCGCCCCGCCCTGCCCCACCTGGAAGCCTGGTACGCGCGGCTGGGGGCGCGGCCGGCCTATCAGGCCCAGGTCATGCGCCCGTTCGACGAATTGAAGGGACGGCTGGCCTTCTAGCCGCCGCTCAGCGCCCCGAAGATCATCAGTTCCTCGTGGCCCGCCAGCGCAGCGCCGATGTCGTGGGCCCGGTCCTGGCCGACGAACAGCTTCATATGCGGCCGCACCCGGTCCTGCTCGTCGATGACGCGGAACTTCAGCCCCGGGAACCGCCGGTCAAGGTCGTCCAGCACGGCGGCGATGGTCGCGCCTTGCGCCTCCACGCGGGTCGCGCCGTCGGTATAGGCGGTCAGCTGCGAGGGGATCAGGACGCGGGTCATAGGGGCGCGGCGACCACCGAATAGATCTCCGGCAGGTGCGCGGCGATCTGGCGCCAGCCCGCGCCCTCGTCGTCGCTCATCCAGAGCTCGCCGCCGGTCGTGCCGAGATAGAGGCCCAGGGGATCGGCGCGGTCGGCGCAGAAGGCCTGGCGCTTGACGGTGAACCAGGCCTGTTCGCCCGGGAAGCCGCCGTCCTGGCGCTCCCAGCTGCCACCGCCGTCGCGGGTGCGATAGACCGCCGGCCGGCCCCCGGGGCTGGTGCGCGGCCAGACCGTGGTCCCGTCCATGGGAAACACCCAGGCTGTGGCGTCGTCGCGCGGATGCGGCACGATGGTGAAGCCGATGTCGCCGATGTCCTCCGGCATGGCCTTGCCGATCCGGTCCCAGGTGTCCGACGGGCGGTCCAGGCGATAGACGCCGCAGTGGTTCTGCTGCCAGAGCCGGTCCGGATTGGTGGGCGCCAGCGCGATGAAGTGCGCGTCCTGGCCGAACTCCGGATAGGGGTCGGGCATGAAGTTGGCCTCGACGTTCCTGTTCAGCGGCGCCCAGGTCGCGCCGGCGTCGCGCGTCTCGAACACCCCGGCGGTGGAGGTCGCCAGGTACATGTGCGCGGGATCGCGCGGGTCGATGACGATCTGGTTGAGCAGGGCGCCGTCCGGCGTGCCCTCCCCCGGCGGGCACCAGTCCCAGTACCGAGGGTGGGCGTTGAAGCCGTCGACGCCCTCCCAGGTGACGCCGCCGTCCTCGCTACGAAAGAGGCCGGGCGGCGATGATCCCGCCCACCAGACCCCGGGCTGGCTGGCGTGGCCGGGCTCCAGCCAGAAGGTGTGGCTGACCGCCCTGGCGTTGGCCGCGCCCTCGGCCTTGGGAAAGGCCGGGGGCCGCCCCGCCTCGGCCCACGTGGCCCCGCCGTCGACGGAGCGGAATATGGTCGGCCCCAGGTGGCCGGTCTTGGCCGCCATCAGCAGGGTGCGGCCGTCGCGCGGGTCCAGCACCAGGTGGTTGATGATGTTGCCGAGAAAGTGCGGGCCATCCACCGTCCAGCGCTGACGGGCGGCGTCGCTGCGGTAGATCCAGGCGCCCTTGCGGGTGCCGACGAGAAGCTGCACGGCTTGGGTCATGGCGCGTCTCCGGAACGATCTTCGTCCCAGAGATGACGAACGACAATCCCCGCCGCCGACAGACCGCCCCTGAAAAAGGCTTGGCGCCAGGCCCCCGGGGACGTCAGGGCCGCAGGGTGAAGCGCGCCCGGACGCCGTCGCCCTCATGCTGGATCTCGGAGCTTCCGCCCAGATTGGCCGGGCCGTTCTGCAGCAGGCGATGGCCGAAGCCGCGCCGCTCGGAGGGCTTCACCGGCGGCCCGCCCACTTCGCGCCAATTCAGGCTGGCCAAGCCGTCTGGCCCCGGTCCGTGTTCGAGAACCACCTTGCCGCCAGGAACCGAGAGGGCCCCGTACTTCACCGCATTGGTGCCGAGTTCATAGAGGATCAGCCCGGTGAGGATCGCCGCCGGGCGGCCAAGGACGATCGAACCCTGGCTGGCCACCTCGATCCGGCCGGGCTCGAACGCCGCCGTCACCTGTTCCACCACCTGGGCGAGGGTCGCGGTCTCGCCGTCCTGGAGCGACAGGATATCCTGGGCGCGCGACATGGCCTGTAAACGGCCAACGACGGTGTCGCGCAGATTCTCGACGCTGGTCGCCCCGCGGGCCGACTGCTCGACGACGCCCTGGACCATGCCGATGCCGTTGCGCGCCCTGTGGGCCAACTCGTCCGACAGGATGCGGCCGCGCTCCTCCATCAGCTTGCGGTCGTGAATGTCCTCGACCGCGCCCAGCCACTCGTGGACGACGCCGCCGCGATGGACCGGCGTCAGGCTGATGCGCGCCCAGCGGTGCCCCTTGCTGTCCCGATGACGCAGTCGCGCCTCGACCTGCAGGGGCGCGCCGTCCAGCTTGGGAAAGGCGGACGCGTCGTCGGGGTGCAGCATGTCGCGCCAGGCCCCTTGGCGGCGCTCGTGCTTCTGGCCGGTGTAGTCACGCCATTCCGCGCTGGGGAACAGTCGCTCGCCGGACCGGTCCAGGCGCACGACGAAGGCGGAGGTGGCGTCGACCAGCAGGCGAAGGCGTTCCTCGCTGGCGGCCAGGGCGCGCACGGTGCGCGTCAGCATCTCCGAGACCAGGATGATCAGCAGGCTCGTGGTCAGGGCGACAGCGATCCGGGCGCCCGCCGTGGTGGCGTTGAGATGCGGCCGATGCGGCAGGAACAGGGTCGATCCCAGCACCCCCGCGAGAACGGTGGCGGTCAGGCCGCCCGCCGGCCCGCCCCACACCGCGGCGATAAGGATGCCCGGGAAGAAGGTGATGAACGGCAATTCGCCGCCAAGCGCGGGGCTGAGCAGCCAATGCGCTGCCGTGCCCAGCGCCGTCAGCGCGACGGCCAGGCCAATGCCGAACCAGGGGCGCGGCGGGCGCACGGGCACCAGCCCCAACCACCGCCGCTCCACCGTCCCGAGCCGGGGTGGGGTCTCAATCACGGCGCGGATTAGAGGGGAACGTAGCGTCACCCACAAGCACAAGCTGAGGGGCGTGGGACGAATGGGCGCACACCACGGTTAACCGCCCGGGGCCGTCTTTCCGCAACGACAGGCTTCCCCCGCCCCCCCGCCGGCGCCTAGAGTTGGGCATGACCGAACAACCGTTTGACCCGAATCCCGAGCAGGCCATGCGCATCCAGCGCCAGCCCGGCTCCAAGGCCGCCCGTCCCCGGGACGCGGCCACCCTGATCATCATTCGCCGCGACGGGCCCAAGCCGCGCGTGCTGATGGGCCGGCGCGCCGCGGGTCACGATTTCATGCCCGACAAGTGGGTGTTCCCCGGCGGACGCATCGACCGCAGCGACTTTCGCGCACCCTATGACGGCGACCTGCGACCGGACGTGGCCCATAAGCTGGACCAGCAGTCGCCCTCCGGCCGTGGCCGCGCCCTGGCCCTGACCGCCATCCGCGAGACCTTCGAGGAAGCCGGCCTGCTGCTCGGCAGGCCCGGCCCCGCCCGGCCCACGGTCGGACCCTGGCGCGAGTTCCTGGCCCATGGGGTGGTGCCGGACCTGTCGGGCCTGGACTTCATCGCCCGCGCGATCACGCCGCCGATGGTGCCCAAGCGCTTCGACGCCCGCTTCTTCATGGCCGAGGCCGATACGCTGCACAGCCTGGAGCGCCAGCCCGACTGCGGCGAGCTGGACGAGATCGCCTGGGTGGACCTGGACGAGGCCCTGGCCCTGGACCTGCCCTCGGTCACGCGGTTCGTCCTGCGCGAGGTGCCCCAGCGCCTCAAGGACCGCACCCGCGCGGCCCCCTTCCTGCGGTTCACCCGTGGCGGCCAGCGTCTCCAGCACCTCTGACGAGGCCTCGCCGGCGCGACCTTCCCCGCGGTCACCGTTGAAGCCGTCGCCCGGCCGGTGAACACTCCACGGCGGAACCCGAGGAGCGGCCCATGGATGATCTCTACGACGCCATCATCGTCGGCGGCGGCATCGGCGGCTCCGCCCTGGCGGCGGTGCTGGCGCGGGCAGGCAAGCGCATCCTGCTATTGGAAGCCTCCACCGCCTATGAGGACCGGGTGCGCGGCGAATGGATCGCGCCCTGGGGCGTGACCGAGACCCGGCGCCTGGGCCTCTACGACACCCTGGTCGGCGCCGGCGGCCACCACCTGTCGCGGCACATCACCTATGACGAAACCCTCTCGCCGGAGGTTTCAGAGGCCCACACGACGCCGCTGAACATCTTCGCCCCGGACGTGCCCGGCCCCTTGTGCATCGGCCATCCGCACCACTGCAAGACCCTGATCGACACCGCCGCGGCGGCCGGCGCCGACGTGCGGCGCGGGGTCGAGGTGAACGCCGTCGCCCTGGGCGCGGCGCCCCAGGTCACCTTCACGCAAGGCGGCCGGACGACGACCGCCCGCGCGCCCCTGGTGGTCGGCGCCGACGGGCGCGCTTCCGGCGTGCGCGAGACGGCCGGCATCGCGCTCAACCAGGCCAAGCCCCACCACTGGTTCGCGGGCCTGCTGATCGACGGCGCGGACGGCTGGGCCGAGGACCTGCAGGCGATCGGCACCGAGGGCGACTTCGCCTTCCTGGCCTTCCCGCAAGGCGGCGGGCGGGTGCGGGTCTATGGCGGCTACGCCCTGGACCAGAAGAGCCGCTTCGCCGGCGAGGACGGGCCGCGCCGGTTCCTCGAAGCGTTCCGCGTCGCCTCCAGCCCCGCCAACCGCCACCTGGCCGACGCCGACCCGGCCGGCCCCCTCTACAGCTACTTCAACCACGACAGCTGGACCGACGACCCGGCCGCGCCCGGCGTGGTGCTGGTGGGCGACGCGGCCGGTTGGAACGACCCCATCATCGGGCTCGGCCTCTCGATCACCTATCGCGACGTGCGCCTGGTGTCCGACATCCTGCTGGCCGAGACGGACTGGTCCAGGGTGTCCTTTGCACCCTACGCCGAGGAGCGCCGCGAGCGCATGCGCCGCCTGCGCTTCGCCGCCGAGCTGCAGGCGCGGCTGGACATGGAGTTCGACGCCGCCGCCCGCGCCCGCCGCGAGCGCTACCACAGCCATGCCGACCCGATGCTCAAGGCCCACAGCCTGGCGGTGATGGCCGGGCCGGAGGCCGCGCCCGCCGAAGTCTTCACCCCCGCGCACCGCGCCCGCGTCCTCGACCTGGAGCCGTCATGAGCCTCGACATCGCCCAAATCGATATCGCCAAGTACAACGCCGACTGGCTGGCCGCCTGGACCGCCAAGGACGTGCCCGCCCTGCTGGCCTTCTATGCCGACGACACGCTCTACAAGGATCCCCAAACCGCCGCCGGAATCACCGGGCACGCCGCGCTGGAGGCCTATCTGACCGGCCTCTTCGCCGCCACGCCGCCCATGCGCTACCGGCCCGACGAGGTCTGGGCCATCGACGGCGGCTTCTGCGGGCGCTGGTTCTGCGACATCGGCGAAAAAGGCGAACTCGGCCGCATCCGCGGCTTCGACCTGGTGATCCTCAAGGGTGACAAGATCGCCGTGAACGAGGTCTACGTGCACCAGCTGCCGGCGAGCTAGGCCGGCAGCGGCGCCATCGCCCAGAGCCACCCGGCAAGTCGTCGTTCCAGCGCCGGACCTGGGCGTCGGCGCGTGGGCGCGCGGGTCCGCGCGCCGGCCCGCACAGGCTGGGCCTGGCCGCCAAGCAGGCCCTCCAGAATGGCGACCAGCGCCTCCATCAAGGCCTTGGGCTGGCTGAGGAACCCTGGGGCGGCGAGCTCACGGCGCGCCGCGGCGAGCACGATGGCGGCCTTGTCCGGGAAGTACTGGTAGAGCGTCCCGATGCTGACCCCGGCGCGCTCGGCGACGCGATTGGTGGTCAGGCCTTGGGCGCCGTCGCGCGCCAGGACCTGGGCGAGCGCCTCCAGAATTGAGTCATAGGTCGCTCGCGAGCGCGCCTGGCGCGGCCTACGGCGCTGAAAATCATCGGCTCTTGCGGCCATGGACGGCGCTCCAAAGGCGAGTATCGCGTTCGAGCCTAGCCGCGCAGGGTGAGCCGTCAACGCCCGCCCAACGCAGGACCCCATGACCAGCCAGTTCTCAGCCGCTTCCGGAGCCGCCTTCGACGACGCCCACGTCGCCCGCGCCTACGCCTTCCGCGCGCCCTACGCCCCCGCGGCCATCGAGGCCCTGGTCGCCCTGGCGCCCGGCCGCCGCCGCGCCCTCGACCTCGGCTGCGGGCCGGGAAAGCTGGCCGGCGTGCTGGCGACGCATTTCGACGAGGTGATCGCTGTCGATCCTTCCGGCCCGATGCTCGCTGAAGGCCGCAGCCGCTGGCCCGCCCCGAACATCCGCTGGGTTCAGGCGACGGATCGCGACGCGCCGCTGGACCAGCGGTTCGACCTGGTTGTGTCGGGCACGGCCGTCCATTTCATGGATCACGCCAGCCTCTTCCCGCGACTGGCGGCGTGCACAGGTCTCTTCGCCACGGTCGGCGGCGATCATCCCCCCGCCGCGCCCTGGGCGGCCGCGTGGGACGACGCCATGGAGACCTGGCTGAGACGCGTCGGGCGCACCCCCGACCCCGCCGGGATGTTCGAGTTCGGCCACCGCTATGAGGCCTGGGTCGACATTGAAGGGCAGCGGTCCTTCACCTTCGACTGGGTTCAGCCCTTGGCGCAGTTCATCGCCGGCCAGCACTCGCGCGCGACCTGGGCCAGAGCGGCGATGGGAGAGGACCTTGCGGCCGAATTCGACCGCGACCTGGAGCTCCGCCTCTCGCCCTGGGCCGAGGACGGGAATTTGCGCTTCGAATTGCAGACCGATGTGCTATGGGGACGGCCGCGAAACACCATCCGCCGTTGACTTTCGGCTGTGGATTCGTATTTTCCGCGCCTTCCGATTTCCCGGCCGTGCGCCGGCCCGTCAGGACCTGAACGTTATGGCCAAACCGGCATCCATCAAGATCAAGCTGAATTCCTCGGCTGACACCGGCTTTTTCTACGTCACCAAGAAGAACGCCCGCACCATGACCGAGAAGCTCGTGCTGAAGAAGTACGACCCGGTGGCGCGCAAGCACGTCGAATTCCGCGAAGGCAAGATCAAGTAGGCTGATCCAAAGCCCACGAACACCGTGAACGCCCGGCCGCCAGGTCGGGCGTTTTGCGTTTCTGGGGTCACGCAGCCCCCCTCTCTCGCCCGCTCATCCCGACGAAAGTCGGGACCCAGGGCGGCCTGTCAGGTGTCCACCGGCCAGGCATTGATCCGGGTCCGGGATAGATGGGATTCTGGTGGCGGAGAGGCCGCCCTGGGTCCCGGCCTTCGCCGGGATGAGCGGGGGTTTGGGAGTCGGCGCCAGTGTGGCGGAGTCGAGGGCGTCCCCCGATCCGTTCGTGTTCTTCGTGTCGTTCGTGGTTCCAAATCTTGCTTTGGAACGCCCCTCACGCCGCCTTGGCGATGACCTTGTTGCGGCCGGCGGCCTTGGCCTCGTAGACGGCCTCGTCGGCCCGTTTGAGCAGGGCTTCGGCATGGTCGCCCGATCCGGTGGTCGAGGCGACGCCGATGGAGATGGTCACGGTCAGAAGCTCGCTGCCGCCCGCCACGCGGAACGGTGAGCCGGCCACGTGGAGGCGGATGCGCTCCGCGATCCGTTCGGCGTCCGACAGCTTGGTGTCGGGCATGATGACCATGAATTCCTCGCCGCCATAGCGGCACGGCAGGTCCACGGCGCGGACGTTGGAGGCCAGGCGCACGGCGAACTCGCGCAGCACCTCGTCGCCGATGTCGTGGCCGAAGCTGTCGTTGATCTTCTTGAAGTGGTCGATGTCGATCATCAGGGCCGACACCGGCTCGCCGCCGCGCACCGCCCGATTGACCAGGGCGCCGAGCTGGCCGGTCATGTAGCGGCGATTGTGCAGGCCGGTGAGCTGGTCCGTGACCGCCAGCTCCAGCGAGTGATCCAGGTTGTTGCGCAGGAAGTCGGTGTAGCGCTTGCCGCGGATCTGGCTGCGCACGCGGGCGGCCAGTTCCTGGGGATCGATCGGCCGCGTCAGGATGTCGTTGAAGCCGATCTCCAGCGCCTTGACCAGGCGCGTGCGCTCGTCCGGATCGACGACGCCCAGGATCGGCAGGTGGCGGGTGTTCTCGTCCGAACGGAGCTGGGCGGCGAAACGCAGGCCGTCGAAGGTCTTGGCGTTGGTGTTGACGATGATCAGGTCCACGGGCCCCCGCGCTGTCAGCAGGGCCTTGTCGGGATCGGACTCCACCACCGGCCGGTGCTCGACCGACAGCTCGCTGGCGATGCGCTGGGCCTGGCGTTCCTGGTCGTCGACGATCAGCACCCGCCCGCCGGCCCCGCCCAGCCGCGCGGCGGCGCCGGCGATGACCCCGATGCGGCGGCCGGAGGCCTCGCGCTGGCGGAGCTCGTCGATCACGACCTTCAGCCGCGTCAGGCTCTTGACCCGCGCGAACAGCATCAGGTCGTCGATGGGCTTGGTCAGGAATTCGTCGGCCCCGGCCTCGAGGCCCGTGATGCGGTCGGCGCGCCCGTCCAGGGCGGTGACCAGCACCACCGGGATGTGCCGCGTCTCGGGGTCTTCCTTCAGGCGCTTGCAGACCTGGAAGCCGTCCATGCCGGGCATCATCACGTCCAGCAGAACGATGTCCGGCTTTTCCGAGCCGGCGATCGCCAGGGCCGTGGCCCCGTCGTGGGCGGTCAGCACCTCATAGTACTCGGCCTGCAGCTTGGCCTGCAGCAGCCGGACGTTGGCGTCGATGTCGTCTACGACCAGGATCCGGGCGGTCATGGGCCTAGTCCAGGAAGCGCTTGATGGTGTCGAGGAAGTAGGCCACGGAAATCGGCTTGGCGATATAGGCCTCGCAGCCCCCCTCGCGGATGCGTTCCTCGTCGCCCTTCATGGCGAAGGCGGTCACCGCCACCACCGGGATGTGGCTGAGGCTCTCGTCTTCCTTGAGCCACTTGGTGACCTCCAGGCCGGAGATCTCCGGCAGCTGGATATCCATCAGGATCAGATCGGGCTTGTACTCGCGGGCGAGCTTCAGCGCCTGCAGCCCCTCGCGGGTCTGCAAGGTCTCATACCCCTGAGCGTCGAGCAGATCATGAAACAGCTTCATGTTCAGCTCGTTATCCTCGACGATGAGGACTCTCTTCGCCATCAGGAACCCGACTTCCCAAACCCCCAAGACCCTCGCGCGACTCGCGGGGTCTGTGTTTCAAAGCGCAAGACACATCAATATCCTTACCTTCCGGTTAGCCCTTCAGGTCGTTCACCCTGTCAGACATCGTCCTGCCCCCAGAAATCGCCAGCCTTGAGGTGGATCCCGAGGCGCCGCTCGTCATCGTCGATGTGGACGAGGTTCTGGGCCTGTTCATGCGCGGGTTCGAGGCGTTCATCGTCGGCCGTGGCTATGAGATGCGCATCGAGCGCTTCGCGCTTTTCCAGAGCATCTATGAGCCCGGCTCGGACCAGCACCTCGACATCGCCCGCGGCCGGGTCCTGTTCGACGAGTACTTCGCCGGCGAGGTCGAGCACATGGAGCTGACCCCGGGCGCCGCCGCGGCGCTGGGGGCCTTCGCGCAGGTGGCGGGGGTCATCATCCAGACCAACGCGCCGCCCCAGGGACGCGATCCGCGCACGCGCTGGCTGATCCGCAACGGCCTGGATTTCCCGCTGGTGATCAACTCCGGGCCCAAGGGCGCCTGCGTGGCCGCGATCGCCGCCAAGACCAGCGGGCCGGTGGCGTTCATCGACGACCTGATGCCGAACCTCGACTCGGTGGCCGACGCCGCGCCGCATGTGAGCCGCTTCCAGCTGGTGGCCGACGAGCGGCTGAGGCCCCACGCCCACTCGGCGCCCGAGCGCCACCCGCGCTATGACGACTGGGCGGACCTCCAGGCCGCGGTCCTGGAGGCGATTCTCAAATGATCCGTATCGGCGTCGATTTCGGCGGCACCAAGATCGAGGCGGCCGCCCTCGATGCATCGGGGAACTATGCCGCCCGGGTGCGTGAGCCCAATCCCGGCGACTACCGCGCGGCGATCGATGCGGTGGTCAAGGTGGTGGGCGAGGCCGGCCGCCAGGCGGGGGCCAAGGACGCCACCGTGGGCGTCGGCATGCCCGGCTCGATCTCGCCCAAGACGGGCCGGATGCGCAACGCCAACAGCGTCTGGCTGAACGACCAGCCCTTCCAGCAGGACCTCGAGAAGGCGCTGGGCCGCCCGATCCGCATGGAGAACGACGCCAACTGCTTCGCCCTGTCCGAGGCGACGGACGGCGCGGCCGCGGGCGTCGAGGGGGTGTTCGGCGCCATCCTGGGCACCGGCTGCGGCGGCGGCGTGGTGGTGCGCGGCCGCACGGTGGAGGGCCACAACCGCATCGGCGGCGAGTGGGGACACACCCCCCTGCCCTGGCCCAGCGCCGACGAGCGCGCCGCCCACCAGTGCTGGTGCGGCCGCACCGATTGCCTGGAGACCTGGATCTCCGGCTCGGCGTTCTGCGAGGACTACCTGGCCGCCACCGGCCGCAAGCTGGCGGGCGATGCGATCATGGCCGCCGTCCGCGCCGGCGAAAGCGAGGCCATCACCTGCTTCGACCACTATGTGAACCGCCTCGGCCGGGCGCTGGCGGTCATCTGCGACATCCTCGATCCCGACGTCATCGTCTTCGGCGGCGGCATGTCGAACACCGTCGAGCTCTACGAGCGCGTCCCGCCGGTGGTGGCGCGCTACGCCTTCTCCGACGTGTTCACGACCCGCATCGTGCAGGCCAAGCACGGCGATTCCTCGGGCGTTCGAGGCGCGGCCTGGCTCTGGCCGCTGGAATAGGCGACCCGTGAAGGCCCTCTGCCGCGACTGCTTCTGGACCGGCGAGGCGAACCCCCGGCGCTGCCCCGACTGCGGCTCGCCCCGCATCCTGGCGCACGACGAGCTCGATCGACTGTCGATCGCCCACCTGGACTGCGACGCCTTCTACGCCTCGGTGGAAAAGCGCGACCGGCCGGAACTTCGCGACCAGGCGGTGATCGTCGGCGGCGGGGTGCGCGGCGTGGTGACCACCTGCTGCTACATCGCCCGCATCTCCGGCGTGCGCTCGGCGATGCCGATGTTCAAGGCGCGCAAGCTGTGCCCCGAGGCGGTGATCATCAAGCCCGACTTCGTGAAGTATCGCACCGAGAGCCGGCGCATCTTCGAGAAGGTCCGCCGCCTGACCCCCTTGGTGCAGGGCCTGTCGCTGGACGAGGCCTGGATGGACCTTTCCGGCACCGAGCGCCTGCACGGCGCGCCGCCCGCCCTGACCCTCGCCCGCCTGCAGGCCGAGATCGAGCAGGAGGTGGGCATCACCGTCTCCATCGGCCTGGCCCCCAACAAGTTCCTGGCCAAGATCGCCTCCGACCTCGACAAGCCGCGCGGCTTCGCGGT
>JAFEEA010000379.1 GCA_018241335.1 Pseudomonadota bacterium | reverse complement strand
GATGAACCACTGGTTCCACATGGACATGAATTATCGCGCCGCGATCAACATGCTGGTCATGTGCGGCTGCATCGGCCAGTCCGGCGGCGGGTGGTCGCACTATGTCGGCCAGGAAAAGCTGCGGCCGCAGACCGGATGGGCGCCACTGGCGTTCGCCACCGACTGGTCGCGCCCGCCGCGCCAGCAGAACTCCACCTCGTTCTTCTACGCCCACACCGACCAGTGGCGCTACGAGACCGTCGGGATGGACGAGATCCTCTCGCCCACCGCCCCGGACGGCGTCGGGACCGGGGCGATGATCGACTTCAACGCCAAGGCCGAGCGGCTGGGCTGGCTGCCCTCGGCGCCCGCCCTGAAGACGAACCCGCTGGAGGTGGCCAAGGCCGCCGCCGCCCAGGGCGCCGACGCCAAGGCCTATACGGTCGAGCAGCTCAAGAGCGGCGCGCTGCAGATGTCGTGCATGGATCCGGACGATCCGGCGAACTGGCCCCGCAACATGTTCGTCTGGCGCTCGAACCTGCTGGGTTCGTCCGGCAAGGGCCATGAGTATTTCCTGAAGCACCTGCTAGGCGCCGCCAACGGCGTGCAGGGCAAGGACCTGGGCGAGACGGGCGGCCAGAAGCCCGTCGACGTCGCCTGGCGCGAGCATGCGCCGGAAGGCAAGCTGGACCTGCTGGTGACGCTCGACTTCCGCATGTCGACCACGGCGGTCTACTCCGACATCGTCCTGCCGACGGCCACCTGGTACGAGAAGAACGACCTCAACACCTCGGACATGCACCCCTTCATCCACCCGCTGGGCGCGGCGGTGGACCCGTCGTGGGAGTCCAAGTCCGACTGGGAGATCTTCAAGGCCATCGCCAAGGCCTTTTCCGACTTCGCCCCCGAGGTGCTGGGCGTCGAGCAGGACGTGGTCCTGACCCCGATCCAGCACGACAGCGCCGCCGAGCTGGCGCAGCCCTTCGACGTCAAGGACTGGTCCAAGGGCGAGTGCGAGGCGATCCCCGGCAAGACCATGCCCCAGATCACCCTCGTCGAGCGCGACTATCCCAACACCTACAAGCGCTTCACGGCGCTGGGCCCGCTGATGGACAAGGTCGGCAACGGCGGCAAGGGCATCGCCTGGAAGACCGGCCACGAGGTCGAGCTGCTGAAGGCCCTCAACGGCGAGGTGCTGGAGCCCGGCCCGACCCAGGGCCTGGCGCGCATCGACAGCGACATCGACGCCTGCGAGACCATCCTGACCCTGGCGCCCGAGACCAACGGCGAGGTGGCGGTCAAGGCCTGGGAGGCCCTGGAGAAGCAGACCGGCCGCGACCACACGCACCTGGCCGAGCCCAAGGAAGACGAGAAGATTCGCTTCCGCGACCTGGTCGCCCAGCCGCGCAAGATCATCACCTCGCCCACCTGGTCGGGCATCGAGAGCGACAAGGTCTGCTACACGGCCGGCTACACCAACGTGCACGAGCTGATCCCGTGGCGGACCCTGACCGGGCGCCAGCAGCTCTACCAGGACCACCTGTGGATGCGGGCCTTCGGCGAGGCGCTGTGCGTCTATCGCCCGCCGATCGACCTCAAGACCACGCACGTGAAGGGCGCCAAGCCCAACGGCCAGCCCGAGATCGTGCTGAACTTCATCACCCCGCACCAGAAGTGGGGCATCCACTCCACCTATTCCGACAACCTGATGATGCTGACGCTGAACCGCGGCGGACCGGTGGTGTGGCTCTCGGAGGTTGACGCCGCCAAGGCCGGCATCGCCGACAACGACTGGGTCGAGGCGTTCAACGCCAACGGCGCCCTGGCGGCCCGGGCGGTGGTCTCGCAGCGCATCCGCGAGGGCACGGTGTTCATGTACCACGCCCAGGAGAAGATCGTGAACACGCCGGGGTCCCAGATCACCGGCAAGCGCGGCGGCATCCACAACTCGGTCACCCGCACGGTGCTCAAGCCGACCCACATGATCGGCGGCTACGCCCAGTTGGCCTACGGGTTCAACTACTACGGCACCGTCGGCTCCAACCGCGACGAGTTCGTCGTCGTCCGCAAGATGACCAAGGTCGACTGGCTGGAGGAACCTTTGGGCGCCTCGGACGCCGCTTCCCGGGAGTTCGCCCAATGAAGGTCCGCGCCCAGATC
>JAFEEA010000378.1 GCA_018241335.1 Pseudomonadota bacterium | reverse complement strand
CTCATCCTCCCACGCCTCCGGCGCGGGCCCCTCCTTCTCCCTCTGGGAGAAGGCAAAGGAACCGCTCCGGGCGAGGCTGGGAACACCTCTCCCATAGGGAGAGGGAGGGGCCCGTTGCGCAGCAATGGGAGGGCGAGGGGGTCAGGCCGGGGTCGGCCTCAGCCCAAGCCTCAGGCGGCCTTGGCGGCCTTGGCGACTTTCTTGACGGCCCGTTCGCGCTTCAGGCGCGAGAGGTGGTCGATGAAGAGGACGCCTTCCAGGTGGTCCATCTCGTGCTGGATGCAGACGGCGTAGAGGCCCTCGGCGTCCTCCTCGACGGTCTTGCCGTGGTAGTCGAGGTAGCGGAGCTTGACCCGGGCCGGGCGCTCGACCTCGTCATAGATCTCGGGGACCGACAGGCAGCCTTCCTCGTAGGGCTGGGTCTCTTCCGAGGCCCAGAGGATCTCGGGATTGACGAAGTAGCGCGGGGCCGGCTCCTCGTCCTCGCCGCGGGCGAGGTCCATGACGATCACGCGCTTGGGCACGCCCACCTGGATGGCGGCCAGGCCGATGCCGGGCGCGTCGTACATGGTCTCGAGCATGTCATCCATGAGGGCGCGCAGGTCGTCGTCCACGGTCTCCACGGGCGTGGAGACCTGCTTGAGGACGGCCATGTCGGTGTCGACCGTGAGGATGCGGCGGAGGCTCATTCCGCCGAGGTAGTAAGCTCTTCGACGACCGTCAAGGCCGGCTCGGGCCGTGCGTCAGATGGCGACAGCTTGGCCAGCGGGCGAATACCGGACTCGATCGCGGCCAGCTGCGGCATGTCCTTGCCCACATGATCGGCGGCCAGTTCCTCGAAACGGCGGGCCTGAACCAGCACCTGACCTTCGAGAGAGCCGACGAAATCGTTGTAGCTCTTGACCGAGGTCTCCAACGACTTGCCCAGGCGCAGGGCATGACCGCCCATGACCGTGATGCGCTTGTAGAGCTCGCGCCCCA
Organism: Pseudomonadota bacterium; assembly: GCA_018241335.1. Classification (GTDB taxonomy): domain Bacteria; phylum Pseudomonadota; class Alphaproteobacteria; order Caulobacterales; family Caulobacteraceae; genus Acaudatibacter. Next base: position 1,160 of record JAFEEA010000378.1, on the reverse strand, counting down.
GGTCGGCGATCTTGGCGGCGCCCTTGGCCTGGTCCTCGACCCGCCAGCCGTAGGCCACCGCCTTGCAGAGGGCGAAGAGGGTGGTGGGGGTGACCAGCAGCACCCTCTTGTCCATGGCCTCGGTCATCAGATCCGGGGCGCGGTCCAGGGCGGCCGACAGGAAGCTGTCGCCGGGGATGAACATGGCCACGAAGTCGGGCGAACCCTCGGCCTTGAACTGGTCCCAGTAGGCCTTGGCCGAGAGGCCGGTGATGTGGGCGCGCACGCTGGCGGCGTGGCGGGCCAGGGCCGCTTCCCGCGACGGGTCGTCGACCGCGTCCTGGGCGTCGAGGTAGGCGTTCAGCGAGCACTTGGCGTCGATGACGAACACCCCGCCGCCGGGCAGGCGCACCTTGACGTCCGGGCGGCGGCGGCCCTCCTCGGTGTCGACGCTGAACTGTTCCTCGAAGTCGAAGCGGTGGGTGAGGCCGGCGGCCTGCAGGACGTTGACCAGGGTCTGTTCGCCCCAGCGCCCCTGTACCCCCGCGCCCCGGCGCAGGGCGGCCGACAGCTTGCGGGCCTCCTCCTGGGTGGCGACCGAGGCGGTGAGCATCTGCTCGATCTGGGCCTTGAGGCCGCCAGCGGTCTCCGCGCGGGCCTTTTCGGCGGCGGCCACCTGTTCCTGGACCTTGGCCAGGGTCTCGGCCACCGGCTTGAGCTGGGCCTCCAGCTTGGCCTGGGCCAGGCGGTCCTGGGCCTGGAAGGTCTCGGTGGCGCGCTTGACCAGTTCCTCGGCCACGGCGTTGGCGGACTGGGCGGCCTGGGCGCGGATCAGGTCGGGCTGGGCCTCGAGCAGCTTGGCGCGGGCCTCGGCCTCGGCGGCGCGGGCGGCGAGGTCCAGCGCCCGGGCTTCGGCGCGTCCGGCGCGGGCCCGCTCGGCCAGGGCCCAGAGGGCGGCGCCCAGGGCGGCGGCGGCGCAGGCGACGATGGCGACGAGGAAGCCGAGGTTCATGGTCCGTTCTTGTACACGGAGTCGCCCCGTCGCCGCCAGCCCCCGCGCGGCGGCCGGGATCGACAAGCTGTCGCCGCGATCCTCTGGCCTAGCTGGCGCAAACGGGTCTCTATGCCCGCGTGGAGTGGAGTATTCGCCATGAGGACTTTCCAAGCCCTGCCCTGCGTCG
>JAFEEA010000377.1 GCA_018241335.1 Pseudomonadota bacterium | reverse complement strand
GATGACAGTTTGGAGTAGGACGGGAGGAAGTCGCCCTACTCCGCCTTCTCGAACAGCATCGCCTTGGTGAGGAAGGCGGTGTCCTGACCGACCAGGTAAAGGCCGGCCGCGGCGAAGAGGGCGGCGAGGTCCGTCTCGCAGTAGCTGGCGTAGAAGGGCTCGTGAAAATAGGCGGGGAAGGCCTCGAGCAGGCGGCCGAGGCCCGGTTCGTCGACGGGCTGGATGGAGTCGGCCAGGGCGAGGACGCCACCGGGCTTCAGCACCCGGGCGATCTCGGCGGCCACCACCGGGCGCACGCGCGGCGGCAATTCGTGGAACAGGTAGACGCAGGTGACGGCGTCCTGGCTGGCGTCGGCGAACGGCAGGCGCTCGGCGTTGGCCTGGACCAGGGTCGAGGCGGGGGCGTTTCGGCGCGCCTCCTCCAGGTAGGCGGGCGAAAGGTCGACCCCCGACAGTCGGGCCCGTGGAAAGGCCGCCGCCAGGTCCTTCAGGAAGTGGCCGGCGCCGCAGGCCAGGTCGAGGATGGCCAGGCCCCGGTGGTCCCGATTGCGCCAGGCTTCGGCCAGCAGGGCCAGGGCGCGCCGGCGCATGGCCCCGGCCGTGCCGGCGAACAGGGCCTCGACCTGGGTCTCATAGCGGCGGGCGCTGTCCTCGGTGAACCAGCCGCCCGTCTGGAAATGGAAGTTCTGGCGATAGTAGGTCGGATAGGCGTCGGCGGACGCCGCGTCCCGGGCCTCGACCCCGCCGCCACGGCGCCGTCGCGCCTCGACCTCGCGGGCGTCGTTGAGGAAGTCGATGGCCTTGCGCACGGCCTCCACGGGCCGCGCGGGACCGTCATCCATGGGCGGGTAGAGGCCGCGCGCCACGTCCCGCGCCTCTTTTTCGAAGGCCTCCATCCAGGCCCGGCGGACGAGGCCGTCGGGAATGGGGTCGGACTTAGGCGCGAAATCGGCCGGCCGTTCGCGGGTGGGCCGGGTGATGGCCCGGGCGGCCAGGCCCGCGGCGCCCCACCAGACCGCCTTGACCGTGGCGCGGGCCGCCTGGGTGGCGCGGTCGCCGGCGAAGGCGGCGGGGGAAGGCTTGCTGTCGGCCAAGGGCTTACCGGGAAAAGACGCTCACCAGTTCAATATGGGGCGACCACAGGAACTGGTCCACCGGCAGGACGCGCTCGAGCCTGAAGCCCGCGTCAACCAGCACCCGCGCGTCGCGGGCGAAGGTGGCCGGATTGCAGGACACTCCAATCACCCGGGCGACGGCGGACTTGGCGACCTGGGCGGTCTGCTCGGCCGCGCCGGCGCGCGGCGGGTCGATGAGGGCGACGTCGACCTTCTTGAGCTCGTCGGCCAGCACGGGCCGGCGATCGAGGTCGCGGGTCTCGGCGGCGATGGGCTTGAGGCCGGGGGCGCTGGCCATGGCGGCGGTGAGCGCCCGGACGGCCGGTCCGGCGGCGTCGGCGGCCAGCACCGGGGCGATCTGGGCCAGGCGGAAGGTGAAGGTGCCGACGCCGCAGTAGAGGTCGGCGATGCGGTGCGCGCCGGCGGCCGCGTCCAGGGCGAAGTCGGCGATGGCGCGCTCGGCGTGGGGTGAGGCCTGCAGGAACGCGCCGGCCGGCAGGGCGACGCTGGCGGGCCCGAGGCGCACCATCGGCTGGCGGGCCATGTAGACGATCTCGCCGGCCAGGGTGACGCGGGCGAAGTCGGCGGCCGAGGCCACTTCCGCGGCGATCATGCGGGCGTCGGCGGAGAGGCCGCCGCTGCGCCGCTCGACTCCGGTGATGTCGATGTCGAGGCCGGTGTCGGTGAGGGTGACGTGCAGGGTGGGCGCTGACTTGGGGTGCTCCAGGAACGGCGCGGCCAGGCGTTCCAGGTTCGGAAAGGCGGCGACCAGGGCCGGGTCGGCGACAGGGCAGGCGCGAATGTGGGCCAGCCTCCAGGATCGACGGGCCTTGAAGCCGACGACGGCCCCCTGCCCTTCGCGGCGGGCGTGCAGGGCCACGCGCCGCCGCGCGCCGGCGGGGGTGGCGAAGGCCGGCAGGACCTCGGTCTCGAGGCCTTCGCGGGCCAGGGCGCGGCGCACCTGCTCGCCCTTCCAGTCCAGGTATGGCGCCATCGCCCAGTGTTGCAGGGCGCAGCCGCCGCAGTCGCCGAAGTGGGG
>JAFEEA010000376.1 GCA_018241335.1 Pseudomonadota bacterium | reverse complement strand
CACAATTCTTGTGGGCGGCTGCGCCGCCCTGTGCCTGGCGTGGTCGGCGGCCGCCGTCGCTCAACCCGGTCCCGACCAGGGCCATCGCGGCCATCAGGGCGGACAGTCCGGCCAGCAGGATCAGCGCGGCCATCAGGACCGCGGCGACCGCGGCCAGGGCGGTCGAAGCCACGGCGGTGAAGGTCACGATCGACAAGGCCCGGGCGGGACGGGCCAGATTCAACGAGGCCAGGGCCAGCATGGTCAGGGCCAATTCGGTCAGGGCCAATTCGACCAGGGCCGGGGCGGTTCACGGGGCGGCGGGCCTGTTGGCCAGCGCGGCGGCCGCGACCACGACCGGCGCGGACCGCAAGGCCTGCCGCAGCTGGGCGACTGGAACCGTGGGGCGCGCGGCCCTGACCGCGACGTCGCAGGCCGCGAGTGGCGCGGCCAGCATCGCGACTGGGACCAGCGCTCGCCCTGGCGCAACAACCGCGACTGGTGGCGCAACAATCCGGGCTTCCGCCTGTTCCACGGGCCCCGGCTCGGCTTCTTCTTCTTCCCCGGCTACGGCTACATCGCCGTGCCCCACGAATATCAGAACCATTACTGGCGCGTCGGCGAATACCTGCCGCGCTGGTTCTGGCGCTATACGGTCAGCCAGTACTGGGCCTATGGCCTGCCCGAACCGCCGCCCGGCTGCGCCTGGATCTGGCTCGACGGCGACGTGGCCCTGGTGGACATGTCCGACGGCTACATCATCGACATGGTCTCCAACATCTGGTGACCGCAGGGGCGGGCGCGGCCGAGGCGAAGCCTTGCCTTGGCCGGCGCCCGCCGCCACCTTGGCCTCATGGCCCCGCATCCCCTCGACCGCCCCGTTTGGCGCGCGCTCACCACGCGGCAGTCGGGATTGGCGCTTGGCGACGCCAGGGCCGTGCGCCTTGACCCGGCCTACGGCCTCTTCGCCGCCGCCGCGGACACGGAGGCGGACAGCTTGGCGGCGCTGGGCCGGCTGTTGCCGGACGAAGGCGTCGTGTGGTCCGTGGAGGCCGAGGAACCGCCTGCGCCCCCCGGCGGCGCCGTCGTCCAGCGGGCCGCCGTCAATCAGATGGTCGCCGTCGATCTCCGCCCGCCGCCGCCGTCGACCATGGAGATCGTCCCCCTGGGCGAGGCGGACGCGACCGAGATGCGGGCCCTGGCCCATCTCACGGAGCCCGGTCCCTTCTTCGAGCGCACGCACCAGCTTGGCGATTTCATCGGCGTGCGCCAGGGCGGCGTTCTGGCCGCAATGGCCGGGGAACGGCTGAAGCCGGAGGGCTTCACAGAGGTCAGCGGCGTCTGCACCCATCCCGATCATCGCGGAAAGGGGTATGCGGCCGTCCTGACCCACGCGGTCGCCCGGGCGATCCAGGACCGCGGCGATATCCCCTTTCTGCACGTCTACGCCGGCAACGCCGCCGCCATCGCGGTCTACGAACGCCTGGGCTTTCGCCTGCGCAAGGTCATGGCCATGTCGGTGCTGGCGCGGGCCTGACGGCTCAGCGGGCGACCCGACCGCGCACCCTCAGCCGACTGACCCCGCCGTCCGGGAAGATATTGAGCCGCACGAACCGCACGAGACCCAGATCGGCCGTGTCGCGGAAGACGTGGACGTGATCGGCCTGGAGCTTGGTCTCCGGCAGCAGGATCGGCCAGGACTCGGCCGCCGCCGCGATCTCCTCGGGCGTCCCCTGCGCCGAGGCCGACGCCTGGATCGAGCAGCGGTCTGGGTAGTTGCCCTTGAAGTGGGCCGTATCCACCTCGATGGCTTCGATCAGACCGGCGGTCCCCAGCTCCAGGATCGCCCAGTCGTGACCGGGTTCGCGCCGGCGGCGAGTCTCCCAGCCGTCGCCCATGTCGACGCCTCGCCCCGGCGCCGTAAGGTTGGCGATGCGCCCATAGTGCTCGTCGTTGGCGATGATCCCGCGCCCGCCCATCTCCATAGCCAGCAGGTCGACCACCTCGTCCGGGTCGAGCCGCGACCAGTCCACCAGGGCCCGACCCCAGACCCGCAGGCGCGCGACCCCGCCGTCGGGATAGATGTGCAGCCGCACATGGGTCACCGGCTCACCTGCCTCAACCGGAACGTAGATCCGGTCGTCGCCCTTGAGGTCCAGTCGTCCCGTCAGATCGCGCC
>JAFEEA010000375.1 GCA_018241335.1 Pseudomonadota bacterium | reverse complement strand
CCGAAGTGCACATGGTCGAGAACGCTGAGACCGCAGATCTCAGCGACATGCTCGTCGAAAGCCTGGCGCAACGAACGCACGGCGCCGGTCTCCTTCACCCAGGCGTCCGGGGCGCCGGATGAGGTGAAGCTGAGCAGCAGACGCCCCGACAGCAGCGGTTGCGAACCGGGCCCATAGCCGAACCCCATGCCCAGCACGCGATCCACATATCCCTTGAGCATGGCGGGCGGCGCGTTGAACCAAAGGGGGTAGACGAAGATGAAGGCCTTCGCCTCATCCAGCACCTGGCGTTCGGCGACCACGTCGGCGCGGGGGCTGGAGCCGTCGGACCAGGGCAGTTCGTCAGCCCGGAGGCGCGGGTCGAAACTCATCTGATAGAGGTCGCGGATGTCGGCCTGGTGCCCGAACGAGCGGACGGTCTCGGCATAGGTGCGCGCCACCGAGGCGCAGAAGCTTTGGGGATTGGGATGGGCCAGGATGACGGCGTGCTTCAAGGCTATCCTCCCTGTCGTGCGCCCCAGGTCGCGCCGGCTAGCGAACCGTGGACGAGATGGCGAAGACTAGCACGACGATCAGTCCCAGCCCGGCCCAGATCAACGGCATGATCGTTTCGGATCGCTGGGCCCGCGCCTCTTCACCGACGGGCGCCAGGTCGTCGCGTCTCGGGTCGGCCATGGGCGTCTTGCTGGACATGGGCGCTTCATAGCCGCGGACCGGGCCGGGCGCCTTGAGGTGAATCAAGAGCCCTTGGGCACGACGACCCTTGCCGATGGGGGCGGAAGACCGGGCCAGGCCCACGCCTGGGGCCGAGGCGGCTTGGTCGGGCGACGGCGTCGTCCACCGATAGCCGGCAGGCTCCGGACGCGGGACGGCCGGGCGGAGCTTCCTCCACCCGGCCGCTGCGCCGTCTTGCCGGAGGCGTTCAGAATTTCAGGCCAAGACCTGCCGAGATCACCCAGGGGTCAAGCTGAACGTGAGACTTCAGCGCGCCCGCGTTGATGTCGGCGTCGGTGCGGAAGAAGATCTTCTTCACGTCGACGTTGACGTTGACGCGCTTGTTGACGGCAAGGTCCGCGCCAACCTGCAGCGCTTCGCCGAGGCCATCCTTCACGTCCACATTGAAGCCGTTGTAGTTCCTCGTGTGATAGAAAATCATGTAGTTCAGGCCCGCGCCCACATAGGGGCTGAAGCTGCTGTGCGGCGCGAAGTGGTATTGCACGGTCAGGGTCGGCGGCAGAACCCAGGTCGAGTGGACGAGGGTGCTGGTCGCGCCCACGGCGCTGACGTTGTGCTTCGACGTCCCCAGGATCAGCTCGCCGGCAATGTGGTCGGTGAGGAAGTACTGGATCCCCAGGGACGGAATGACGTTGCTGTCGGCTTGGGCGTTCAGGCCCGTGGCCGCGCCGGCCGAGGTGACGATGGGCGAGCTGCCGACCGGATCGACGACGCTCCCGCGCAGATCGACCAGGATTGCGCCGGCATGCTTGCCTACGGTGACGGCGTCGTCCGCGTGCGCGGTCGAGGCCAGGCCCAGGGCGGCGACGGCGGCCAGGGCCAGGAGTGACTTCGACATGATGAGTATCCCCTCATAGGTATCCGCGGCTTTGATCCGCGTTGAGGGGGTTCAAACGACTGTTTGACGCGCTTCGCTTTGATCGAACGCAAATCGCTGCCGGGTCTGGGCGCCTCGGTCTCGTCCGGCGCGCCCGACCGTCCGTCAGGAGGGGGCCCGCGCGAGGCCGAGGGCCTGTATGGCTTCCAGAATCTCCGCGCGCCGGTTGGCTGGGCAGGGCTTTTTTGGCCGGCTGGGGTCTTTGCGATTGGGGGCCTGGCGCCGCGTCAGGCCCTCCTGTGAGAGGACGTCGGCGATCCAGCAGGTCTGTGGCAGGAAGCCGTGCTCGAGCCTGCAGTAGGCCTGGATTCCGGCGTAGACGGCGATGCGCTTGCCCGCCCTCGCGGGCGGGTTTGCAGGGATGGCCCGCCCATCCTTGACGATACGGGTCTGGAGCTTCGGATCGACCACGACTCTGACCTCGTGTGAAATCTCGGCGCTCTTAAGCGGCCTTTGGCTGACCGCGCATGGGTAGAGCCGCAAGCCGGCCGGCCCAGGCTATGCTGGACCGGCCGTTTGCAGATGGAGGACGTTTGTCCCCCTTGGCTAGGCTACCACTGGTA
>JAFEEA010000374.1 GCA_018241335.1 Pseudomonadota bacterium | reverse complement strand
CCCAGGGCGGACCCGACGCAGACGACGCCGACTTCAGGGAATACGCGTGATGGCGCCCGCCGACCGCGCCGCCGGAGCGTCCCGATGAGCCTGGCCGAGATCGCCGACGACCTCAACCGCGACACAGGCCGCCAGCGCCGCGGGGCCGCCACACCGGAGTCCCATATCGACCAGCTGAGCGGCAAGAACTTCCGCCGCCTCGCCGAGTTCATCCACGGCTACAGCGGCATCAAGATGCCGGCCACCAAGCGCACCATGCTGGAGGGCCGCCTGCGCCGGCGCATGCGCGCCACGCGGATCGACAGCCTCAACGCCTATTGCCGCTATCTCTTCGACGAAGGCGGCATGGACGCCGAGATCATCCACCTGATCGACGCGGTCACCACCAACAAGACCGAGTTCTTCCGCGAGCCGGCCCACTTCCGCTTCCTGGAATCCACCGCCCTGCCCGCCCTGGCCCGCACGGGCCGGCGCTCGATCAAGGCGTGGAGCGCGGCCTGCTCCACCGGCGCGGAGCCCTACACCCTGGCCATGGTCCTGGAGGAGCACATTCGAGCCGGGGCAAGGCAGGACTACTCCATCCTCTGCACGGATCTGTGCACCGAGGTGCTCGGCCAGGCGGTGGCCGGCGTGTTTTCAGAGGCGATGATCCAGCCGGTGGAGATCGAGCTTCGCCGACGCTATCTGATGCGCGCCAGGGATCCCCGCCGCAACGAGGTGCGCATCGCGCCGGAGCTGCGCTCGCGCCTCAGCTTCGCGCGGCTGAACCTGATGGACGATCAGTACCCCGTCGATCGCGACATGGACCTGATCTTCTGCCGCAACATCCTGATCTATTTCGACAAGGCGACCCAGGCGGGAGTCCTGACTCGCCTGTGCTCGCACCTCCGGCCCGGCGGCTACTTGTTCCTGGGCCATTCGGAATCCATCGTCGGCATCGACCTGCCGGTCAGCCAGATCGCCAACACCGTCTTCCAACGCCGCTAAAGACGTGCCCGCCCGCAAGATCCGCGTCCTGATCGTCGACGACTCCGCCACCGTCCGCCAGACCCTGGCCGACGTGCTGGCCAGCGATCCGCAGATCGAGGTGTTGGGCGTCGCCTCCGACCCCTTCGTCGCCGCCCGCCGCATCCGCGACGAGATCCCCGACGTCATCACCCTGGACGTCGAGATGCCGCGCATGGACGGCATCACCTTCCTGCGCAAGCTGATGGCGCAGCATCCGATCCCGGTGGTGATGTGCTCGTCCCTGACCGAAGCGGGGTCGGAGACCCTGATTCAGGCGCTCGAGGCCGGCGCCGTCGACATCATCCTGAAGCCCAAGATCGGCGTCGCAGAGCATCTGGCGGAATCGCGCATCCGCATCTGCGACGCCGTCAAGGCCGCCGCCGGCGCCCGCATCCAGGGCCGCCGCTCGGCCCCACCGGTGGTGGCCGCCCACGCCGCCGTACGCGAGCCGGAAAAGAAGCTCAGCGCCGACGCCATGCTGCCGCCGCCCAGCGGCCGAGCCATGGCGCGCACCACCGAGACCATCGTCTGCATCGGCGCCTCCACAGGCGGAACGGAATCGCTGCGCGAGGTGCTGGAGGCCCTGCCTTCGGCGGCGCCGGGCATCGTCATCGTCCAGCACATGCCCGAGAGGTTCACCACCTCCTTCGCCCGCCGCCTCGACAGCCTGTGCCAGGTCGATGTCAAGGAGGCCGAGGACGGCGACGCCGTGCTGCGCGGGCGGGTGCTGATCGCGCCCGGCAACCTGCACACCATGATCGAGCGCAGCGGCGCCAACTACCGCGTCTCTGTGAAGGCCGGCCCGCTCGTCTCCAGGCACCGGCCGTCCGTGGACGTCCTGTTCCGGTCCGCCGCCCGCTCGGCGGGCTCCAACGCCATCGGCGTGATCATGACCGGCATGGGCGACGATGGCGCGCGAGGCCTCAACGAGATGAAACAGGCCGGCGCCCGGACCATCGCCCAGGACGAAGCCACCTCGGTGGTGTTCGGCATGCCCAAGGAGGCCATCGCCCTGGGCTGCGTCGATCGCGTGGTCGCGCTCTCGCAGATCGCGCCGGAGATTCTGCGCGCCGCCGCGGCCCGTTAGAAGAGTACGTCCTGATCGGCGTCGGCCACCGCCGAAGCGGCCTCCATCGTCGCCGCGCCGAACACCAGGCCGGCGGTATAGGCCTGATGGGTCGCCCGTTCCTG
>JAFEEA010000373.1 GCA_018241335.1 Pseudomonadota bacterium | reverse complement strand
GTGGTGTACTGGGTCATCATCGCCAGGATCGGGCCCAGCGATGGCGGATGCACGATCCACCCCAGCCGCCAGCCGGTCATGGCCCAGGACTTGGAGAAGGAATTGACCACCATCAGCCGGTCTTCCGGGTCGGCGTGGTCCAGGATCGACTCGGCGTTGCGGCGGCCGAAGACCAGGCGGTTGTAGACCTCGTCGGCCATCACCCAGATGCCGCGTTGGCGACAGGCCTCCAGGACGGCGACCTGGACCTCCATGGGCAGCATGGCGCCGGTGGGATTGCCGGGCGAGGCGAAGAACACCACCCGGGTGCGCTCGTCCATGGCGGCGACCAGCTTGTCGACGTCCAGGTTCCAGCCGTCCGGGCCGTGATCCATGCGCACCGAGCGGACCTCGGCGTCCAGCAGCCGGGCCATGCCGGCGGCGTTCGGCCAGACCGGGTCGATGGCGATCATGTTGTCGCCCGGCCGCATGGCCATCTGCAGGGTCAGCATGATGGCGTTCATGCCCGAGAAGGTGACGGTGATGCGGTCGGGGGTCACCGGCCGGCTGTTGAGGCCGGTGAGGTAGTCGGCCAGGGCGCCGCGCAGCTCGGGAATGCCGTTCTGGTGGGTATAGAAGACCTGGCCGTCATCGATGGCCCGCTTCATCGCCTCGCCGATGAAGGCCGGCGCCGGGCGGTCGCCCTCGCCGAACCACAGCGGGATGATGCTGGGATCGCCGAACGCGCCCTTGGCCAGGCTGGAGATGTTGTCCAGCGGGATGCGCAGGATGTGGTCCTGGGCGCCGCTCAGGGCCAGGGCGGCGGAACGGGGATCGAGGCCGGCGGCGGCGGAGCTCAAGAGCGGGCGGTCTCCGAATGGAAGCGGTCGTGCGAGCCCTTGGCGGCGCGGTTGACGGCGACGTCGTAGGCGGCGACGACGAAGCAGTGGCCTTCCTTGGCCCGCGCGACGGCCTGGTCGATCCCGGTGGTGAAGATGCCCACCGGCACCCCGGCGGCGCGGCCGGCCGCCATCACCTTGGCCACGGCGGCCTCGAAGTCCGGCTGGCCCTGGGACGAGCCCAGCGACAGCGACAGGTCCCCCGGGCCGATGAAGATCATGTCCAGCCCAGGGGTCGCGGCGATGGCCTCGGCGGCCTCCACGGCCGCGGCGGTTTCGATCATGACGCTGGCGACCAGGTGCTGGGCGGCGGCGCGATAGGCCACGAAGTCGGCGCTGGTGCGCGCCCCGCCACCAGAGCGGTGGCCCGTGGGCGGGTACTGGGTGGCGCCGACGACCCTGGCGCATTCCTCGCCGGTGTTGACCATGGGGACGATCACCCCATGCGCGCCGGCGTCCAGGGCCGAGCCGATGGCCCAGTCCGACTGGTCGGCGACCCGCACCAGCACGGGCACGCGGCCGGCCACGGCGCCGATCGCCGCCTCAAGGCTGGAGCGGTCCCAGAGGCCGTGCTGGGTGTCGATGACGATGGCGTCGGCGCCGGACTCGGCGGCCAGCTCGGCGATGGCGGGCGAGCCCAGCGACAGCCAGTGGCATCCGACGGCGGGGCCGGACTTGAGGCGATCCTTGAGGGCGGACGTGGGGAGGCGGGCGCTGATCATGGCCGGGCCATAGCCGCTTCGCCCGCCCTTGGCGAGACGGCGCCGGCCGCCGCCGGCGGCGGGACGAGGCCCAGGCGCTCGAACTGGGCCAGGGGCGCCTCGAGCTCGACCAGGATGTCGCGCAGACGCTGGGCGAGCGCCGCCTCGGCGGGCGTTCCCGCCAGGTTGGTCGCCTCGTCGGGATCGGCGGCCAGATCGAACAGGAAGTGGCCCTTGGGCTTGAAGCGGGCCCAGAAGGGCACGGCGTCGCCCTCCTCCCAGCGCTGGTGGATGACCGGCACGTCGGAGCCCGGCATGCGGCCCAGCACCGCCCGGTGGTCGGGCAGCGGCAGGGCCTCATAGGGCGGCAGGACGTGGGTCGGCATGGTCGACCAGCGGTTCGACAGCATGGAGAGCGGGGCGTTGGCGCCGGCCGGGCCGCGCACGTACTTGCAGTGGTCGGTGACCAGGCAGACCTCCCGGCCCCAGACGCCCGTCAGCACCCAGTCGCGGACCTTGTCGGCGCGCCCCTCGATCAGCGGGACCAGGGACTTGCCGTGGGTGCGCTGGCGCTGGGTGACGCCGAACAGGTCCATCAGGGTCGCATGGATGTCGACACTCGTGGTCA
>JAFEEA010000372.1 GCA_018241335.1 Pseudomonadota bacterium | reverse complement strand
TGATGCGTTCGAGCGGTGTCGCGCCACGCCCGCCATAGGCTTGCGGCCAGGCCAGGCAAGCCCAGCCGCCTTCGTACTTCTTCTTCTGCCAGGCCTTCTGCGCGGCGATCCTGTCCCCCTCGAGACGGAGCGCGCCCGGTGGCGATCGGTCGATGGCCGGCTTCAGGGGCCAGGGCGCATTGGCCACGATCCAGTCACGCGCCGACCTGCGGAAGGCCGCCGCGGCCTCGTCGTCGGTCTGCGCGGCGACGGCGGCCGCGTTGCGACCCGCCGGGATGAGCCGCCGCTCCCAGGCTTGGGGCGCGCCCAGAGCCCGGCTCAGAAGGTGCGCCCGGCGATAGAAGAGATGCTGATCGCTCGCCCACATGAACCCCGCGCCGCCGTGGACCTGGATCGCGTCGGCGCTGCAATGGCGGAAGGCGTGCGAGGCGCTCAGATAGGCCCGCGCCGCCGCCTGGCGAACGTCCGGGGCGTTCGTATCCAGGGCCCATAGCGCCCGCTTCACATTGGCCCGCGCGATGGCCAGCGAAGCGTACATGTCAGCCAGCAGGTGCTTAACCGCCTGGAAGGAGCCGATCGGCCGCCCGAAGGCGAAGCGTTCGCGGGCATGGTCGCAGGCCAGCTCCAAGGCGCGCTCGGCGCCGCCGACCTGCTCACAGGCGACGAACACCGCCGCGTTGTCCCGCGCGCGCTCAAGCAGAGCCTGGCCGGTCCCCGGCGCGCCGAGCGGTTCGGCGATGACCCCGTCGAACGCCAGCCGGGCATAGGGGCGTGACGGGTCAATGGTGGCGACCTCGGTCCGCGACACACCTTCGGCGTCGCCGGCGACCAGGAACAGGCTGGGCGGCGCCTTGCCCTCCCGGGCCAGGACCAGGAACCTGTCGGCCGCCAGGCCATCGGCGACCAGCGCCTTGGCTCCGAAGAGCCGGCCGTGGACGACGCGCGCCGTCACGGCCTGCCGACCTGCGCGGCCGTCGAGTTCGATGTCGGCCACGCTGGCGCGCAGCCGCCCCTGGGCGATCGCCGCCAGCAGGTCCGCTTTCTGGGCCGCCGAGCCGGCGGCCTCGATCAGCGAGGCTGACATGTAGAGCGTCGACAGGGTCGGCGACGGGGCCAGCACGCGGCCCAGGTCGTGCGCGATCAAGCCCAGCTCGGCCGCGCCGAGGCCAAGACCTCCGAACGCCTCCGGGATCCTCGCCCCGAGGCAGCCCATCTCGGCCAGCCCTCGCCAGAGTTCCTTGGCTTGGTCGACGCGTCCCTCCAGGGCGTCGCGCACCACCGCCGGCGGGCAGGCCCGGGCCAGGAAGCGGCGCACCGCATCGCGCAGTTCACGTTGCGCGTCGGTTTCGTCGAACTGGGGGAAGCCGCTCACGCCTTGCGGGTCCGGAAGGCGTTCAGGCGGTCGTAGACGTCGGGGCCGGCGCCTTCAGTGCGATAGCTCTCGTGCGCGAGGCCCGCCGACAACGGCAGCCCGTCAGTCTCCAGCAGCAGTCGCTTGTTGGCGCGATGACTGAACCAGGATTGGGAAGCGATAGCCTCGGCCATCTGCCGGACCGCCGCCTCGAACCCGTCGTCAGCCACGCACAGGTTGGCCAGCCCGATGGCTGCCGCCTCGGCGCCGTCGAGGGTGCGGCAGGTGAACATCATCTCCCGCGCCTTGGCCGAGCCGACACGCCGCGGCAGTCGCTGGCTGAGACCCCAGACCGGCGTCAGCGCCCATTTGGCGTGAGTATCGCCGAACCGGGCGCTGGCCGAGGCGATGATGATGTCGCCGGCGAGGGCCAGCTCCAGGCCCCCGGTGTAGCAGTGGCCATGCACGGCGGTGATGACCGGCTGAGGCAGATTGGCCAGGCGCTCGATGGTCTCGGCCTGGAAGTTGGGCGACGGCGGCGCCTCGCCCGCGGCGATGTCGGAAAGGTCGTGCCCGGCCGAGAAGCAGCGGCCGTTGCCGCGCAGGACCACGACGCCCACGCCCGGGTCGGCGGCGATGGCGTCGACATGGGACCGCAGGGACTTGAAGAGGTCCACCGTCAGGGCGTTGAGCTTGTCGGGACGGTTCAGGCTCAGGATCGCGCAGCCCGCCCGGTCCTCGCGGACGACCAGATTGTCCATGGTTCAGCGGCCCCCCTGACCGTCGTCGACCTTGATAATCGTGCCCGTGACGCACTCCGAAGCGGGCGAGACCAGGAACAGCAGCGCGCCGTCTAGCTGGGC
>JAFEEA010000371.1 GCA_018241335.1 Pseudomonadota bacterium | reverse complement strand
CGGCTACACCGACGTCGAGGGGGTGCCGGTCAACGCCACCCTGCCGATCCTGCCCATCGAACGTGAGGTGACGCCGCGCGGCGCGGCGGAGGTGGCCGGCCGGACCCTGGCCCTGCTGACGGTTGCGGTGAAGAGCGAGGGGCTGGAGCAGCCGGTGGTGGACCGCCTGGTCCGCGACTATGGCCTGGCGCCCGACCTCAGTCCCGAGGAGCGCGCCTTCATCGCCAACCCGGCGCCGACGGCGGCGGACCGCGCCAAGTTCAACTGGCGCTACGAGGGGGCTTGGGCGTTGCTGTGGGCGCTCTCCTATGTACCGTCCCTGGGCAAGCCAACCCAGCAGTGCGACGCCGCCACGGCGGTGCGCGCCATGCGGGACCACCACCAGCGCGCGGGTTTCATCGCCGACGCCCGCCTGCGGCCCATGAGCGAAATCCTGGACCAGGCGGATCGCATCTACCGCTACGATTGGGCCGCGGTCGACGCCCGCGCCAACGGCCGCCCGGCCCCCGCCGGCCTGGACGAAGAGATCACCGTCGAACGCCACAAGGCCTTCAACTGGCTGATCGGCTACGAGGGCGCGGCTTGGGACGACGTGACGACGGACACCTGAGGGGGCTCTTTCCCACTCCCCACCTCCCCCTGAATCCCATGCCGGCCCTCTCGCCCGGTCCCCCGGCTTGGTCCAGGACGGCCCCGCAGGGGCCGCCGCGCCGCGGACGGCGGAGCCGGTCCTTGAGCAAGCCGGGGGACGGGGCGACGCTCCAGCGTCAGGGCTTCAGGCCCGCGGAAGCCGGAGCCAGCCCGAACGGGCTTCGCCTGCTACCTACCCCCCCACCGGCTCCCGCGGATCCGCCACCAGCGTCCCCGGCGGCGGGGCCCTGAGCACCGCGCCCACGTCGCCCTCCAGGTCCAGCCAGGCCGCCGCGCCGGCGCGGTCCAGCAACACCGGCTGGCGGTTGTGGAAGGGGTGCATGTCGTCGCCCGGGGCCGTGTCCATCATCACCATGGTGTAGTTCTCGGCCCACTCCCCGGCCGCGGCCCCTCCGGCGTCCCCACCCTCCGGCGCCGCCAGCCGGCAGCGGTCCCACAGGCCCGCCAGGAACAGCATCTGGCCGTCGGCGCGGGAAATGGCGTGCTTGGTCTTGCTCCCCTTGGGGCCGGTCCACTCGATGATGTGGGTGGCCGGGATCAGGCAGCGGCGGCGGCGGAAGGCGTCGCGGAAGGCCGGCGAGGTCGCCATGGTCTCCGAGCGGGCGTTGTTGGTGGCCGCCTTCCAGGCGCCCGGCCCGCCCTTGTGGAAGGCCGGCACCAGCCCCCAGCGGCCGATGGCGGGGGCGAGCCCACCTGCGAGGCCGGCCGCCGGCTCCCCGGCCGCCTTCAGGAACAGGCCGTCGTACTTGGGATAGACCGTCTGCGGGATCGGCCGGTTCATGCCGGCCGCGCTGACCCCCTCGGGGAACACGGTGTCGGCCTCCAGCAGCATCCGCAGCGCCGCCTCCAGCGCCGCCCAGTCGGTCTTCAGGGTGTAGAGGTTGCACATGGGGCCAGACGCTAGGCCCGCCCCCTCGGGGCCGTCAAATCTCCAGCACCGCCCCGCCCTTCAGGCCGCAGACCCCGCACGCCAGGCGCCGGCGCGAGCGGTGCGGGGTGGCGTCCGGTCCCAGGCGCGCGAAGGCCTCGCGCCGGCTCCATACCGCCCGGTGGCCGCAGCCGGGGCAGCGCACCGTCAGGGTGTCGCCGGGCGCGCGCATCACCCGCGCCAGGGTCTGGAACATCATCATCGCCGGTAGGGGTCCCGCCGGGTCCAGGGCGCGGCGTCCGTGACCTGGCGCAGGATGCGCCAGCGCCCGTCCACCCGCTCGGCCTCGAACACCGCGCACTCCCCCTCGAACGGCGGCACCTCCTCGGGCCGGAAGAACCGCGCCGGCCGGCTGCGGCTGCCCCCCTCGGCCACGAAGAACAGGGTCCGCGGCTCGGGCATGTCCAGGCGGCTCATGACGCGTCTCAGGTGGAACCGGCGGACCAGGGGCATGGGGGCGAGGCAGGGGCGGAAGGGAGACTTTATGTTCTCTTTTTGTTCACGTCCCGTCAGGATCGTCAACGGATCGCCGGTTGCATCCGGCGACCATCCACAGCGCCGCAGCGCCTCCTCCACCAGCGCGCCCTTTCACCCCGCTCATCCCGGCGAAGGCCACGCCCCTAGCGCCCCCTCCACCGTCACGCCTGCGGCGCGCCGGTCCCCCTCTCCCGCATGCGGGAGAGGAGA
>JAFEEA010000370.1 GCA_018241335.1 Pseudomonadota bacterium | reverse complement strand
GGGAGGGCGGCGCCTTCAGCTTGGCGGCCAGGGCGGAGGGCAGGGCGAAGCGGACGAGGCGGCCGAGGGCCATCAGCGGGCGAAGTCGGTCGGGATAGGCGACGACCTGGCGGATCAGCCAGCGCTGCAGGCGCTCGGGCCACGGGCGTGGCACGGCGGCGGCGACGATCTCGCGGCCGACGTCCAGCAGGCGGTGGTACTCGACCCCGGACGGACAGGTGGTCTCGCAGGCGCGGCAGGACAGGCAGGCGTCGAGATGCGCCAGGGTGATCGGGCCGGCTGTCTCGCCTTCCAGCACCTGCTTGATCAGGTAGATGCGCCCGCGCGGGCCGTCGAGTTCGTCGCCGGTGAGCTGGTAGGTCGGGCAGGTGGCGTTGCACATGCCGCAGTGGACGCAGGCGCGCAGCACCTCGTCGGCGACCTTGCCGCCGGACGTCTCGGCGATGGCGTCGATGATCCTGGTGCGCATCAGAGGTCCCGATAGAGGCGGCCGGGGTTGAGGACGCCGGCGGGGTCCAGGGCGGCCTTGAGGCGCCGATGCAGGGCGTGGACGGCGGGCGCCAGGGGGGCGAAGGGCTCGTCGACGGCGGCCTTGCCGAAGAACAGGGTGGCGTGGCCGCCGGCGGTCGCGGCGGCGGTCCGGACGACGGTGGGGTCTTGTCCGGCCGCGAGCCAGCGCTGGGCGCCGCCCCAATCGACGAAGATGTCCGCGAAGACGTCGGCCTCGATGTCCCCGAAGGCGTCTTTGGGCAGGTCGAGGCTGGCCAGGGGCGGCAGGGAAAGGCGCCAGAGGCCGGATGGCGGGGCGAACACGGGCAGGGTCATGTGGCGCACGCCGGGCCAGAAGCCGGCGTCGTCCGCCTCGCCGCCCAGTTCGGCGCGGGCGGCGGCCACGGCGGCCTCGGGCCCGGAGAGGCGCAGGTGCAGGCGGCCCTTGTGGTGGGCGGCGCCGGAGAGGGGCAGGGGGCGGCGCATGAGGGCGGCGATACGGCCCTGGGCCTCGCTCCAGCCCATGTCGAAGGCGAGGGCGGCCTCGGCGCGGGGGCGGGGCGCGACGCGCAGGGAGATGTCGAGCAGGACGCCCAGGCTGCCGAGGGCGCCGGCCATCAGGCGGAAGGCGTCAAAGCCGGCGACGTTCTTGAACACCGTGCCGCCGAAGCGCAGCCGCCGACCCTGGCCGTCCAGGATCGTGGCCCCCAGGACGAAGTCGCGGACGGCTCCGGCGAACGGGCGACGGGGTCCCGAGAGCCCGGCCGCCACGACCCCGCCGATGGTGCTGGCCGGCCCCGTGGACGGCGGCTCGAAGGCCAGCATCTGGCCGTTGGCGTCCAGCAGGGCCTCGATGTCGGCGAGGCGGGTCCCGGCCCGGGCGGTGATGACCAGCTCGCTCGGCTTGTAGTCGATGATCCCGGCGTGGCCGGCCAGGGACAGCACCTCGCCCTCGACCGCACGGCCATAGAAGGCCTTGGTGTCGCCGCCGACGATGCGCAGCGGCCGGCGGTAGGCCGCGGCGGCGCGGACCTGGGCGGCGAGGGCGTCTGTCAGATCGGCCCCGGGCGGCGCGTCAGAAGCGAGGGAGGTCGGCATGGGGCAGCTCTCCCTTGTGGACGTGCATGGCCCCGTATTCGGCGCAGCGGGCGAGGGTGGGGATGGTCTTGCCGGGATTGAGCAGGCCCCTGGGGTCGAAGGCGGCCTTGAGGGCGGCGAAGGCCTCGACCTCGTCCGGGGTGAACTGGACGCACATCTGGTTGATCTTCTCGCGCCCGACGCCGTGTTCGCCGGTGATCGAGCCGCCGACGGCGACGCACAGCTCCAGGATCGCCCCGCCCAGGGCCTCGGCCCGCTCCAGGTCGCCCGGGGCGTTGGCGTCGTAGAGGATCAGGGGATGCAGGTTGCCGTCGCCGGCGTGGAAGACGTTGGCGACCTGCAGGCCGTGGACGCCGGAGAGGCGGCCGATCTCCGACAGGACGTGCGGCAGCTCGTGGCGCGGAATGGTGCCGTCGATGCAGTAGTAGTCGGGGGCCAGCCGCCCCATGGCCGGGAAGGCGCCCTTGCGGCCGGCCCAGAAGGTCTTGCGCTCGGCCTCGTCGCGGGCGAGGCGGACCTCGGTCGCGCCGGCCGCGCGGCAGAGGTCGGCGACCCGAGCCAGTTCCTCGGTGACGTCCGCCTCGGCGCCGTCGAGCTCGCAGAGCAGGATGGCCTCGGCCTCGACGGGATAGCCGGCGTGGGCGAACTGCTCGGCGGCGCGCAGGGCCGGGCCGTCCATCATCTCCAGCCCCGCCGG
>JAFEEA010000036.1 GCA_018241335.1 Pseudomonadota bacterium | reverse complement strand
ACCGCCACGCGCGGGGTGCCCGCCTGTTCGTACCAGGCGAAGAAGGCGCTCAGGTCGCGCCCGGTGACGTCGGCGAAGCACTGGATGAAGGCCTCCATGGTGGTGGCCTGGCCGTCCCAGCGCTCGAAATAGAGGTCCATGCCCTTCCTGAAGTCGGCGTCGCCGATCAGCAGCTTCAGCATGCGGATCACCTCCGCGCCCTTCTCGTAGATGGTCGCGGTGTAGAAGTTGTCGATCTTCACATAGCTGGACGGCCGCACGGGATGCGACAGCGGCCCGGCGTCCTCGGCGAACTGGCGCGCGCGCAGGGCCTTCACGTCCTTGATCCGCTGCACGGCGTGGCCACGCATGTCGCCCGAGAAGCTCTGGTCGCGGAAGACGGTCAGGCCTTCCTTGAGGCACAGCTGGAACCAGTCGCGGCAGGTGATGCGGTCGCCGGTCCAGTTGTGGAAGTACTCGTGCGCCACCACCCCTTCGATGCGTTCATAGTCCAGGTCCGTCGCCGTCGCCGGGTCCGCCAGCAGCAGCGAGGAGTTGAAGATGTTGAGCCCCTTGTTCTCCATGGCCCCGAAGTTGAAGTCGCGCACGGCGACGATCATGAACAGGTCCAGGTCGTACTCGCGCCCGAAGGTGTCCTCGTCCCACTTCATGGAGCGCTTGAGGCTGTCCATGGCGTATTCGGCGCGCGGCGCCATGCCCGGGTCGACATAGATGCGCAGGTCGACCTTGCGCCCCGTCATGGTGACGAAGCTGTCCTCCAGCACGTCCAGCTCGCCCGCCACCAAGGCGAACAGGTAGCAGGGCTTGGGAAAGGGGTCGTTCCAGACCGCGAAGTGGCGGCCGTTCGGCAGGTCGCCGGATTCGATCAGGTTGCCGTTCGACAGCAGGTGCTGGAACGCCTTGTCGCCTTCCACCCGCACCGTGAAGCGCGACAGCACGTCGGGCCGGTCGGCGAACCAGGTGATCTTGCGAAAGCCCTCGGCCTCGCACTGGGTGCAGAAGCGGCCGGCCGACATGTAGAGCCCCTCGAGGGCCTTGTTGCCGTCCGGATCGATCTCGACCTCGGTCTCCAGGGAAAAGGCCGCGGGCACGCCGGGCACGGTCAGCCATTCGGCGTCGATCTGGCGCTCGCCCTCGGCCAGCGCGCGGCCATCCAGGGCCACCGACACGGGCTTCAGCCGCTCGCCGTTCAGCCTCAGCGGCCGGTCGTGATCGCCGTTGCGGCGGATGGCGAGCGTGGCCTTCACCCGCGTGGCCTTGGGCTGCAGGTCGAAGTCCAGGCGGACCTCGTCGATCAGGAAATCGGGCGGCGTGTAGTCGGCCAGGCGGATCGGCTGGGGGGTGTCGGTGCGCATCCCAGGGATTTAGCCTCACGCGGCGTCGGGCGCCACCGGGGGCGGCGTTGAAAGTCCGCGAGGGCGTATCCCCTCATCCTCCCGTGCTCTTCGAGCCCGGACCCCTCCTTCTCCCTCTGGGAGAAGGGATTGGAGGGCGGCGTCTCGAAGGGAACACCTCTCCCGTAGGGAGATGGAGGGGCCCGATCGCGAAGCGATTGGGAGGGTGAGGGGTTACCCCCTCTCAGAACGCCCCTACTCCGCCGCCTGCGCCGTCTGGCTGGCGCGGCCGGTGTTGGTCTCGACGCCGGGGATCTCCTGCAGGTAGCGCTCCACGGCGATGGCGCGGCGTGCCAGGTCCTGCACGGCGGGCGGCGCGTCCTCCGGGCTCTCGGCCACCATGGCCAGCAGATCGCGGGCCAGGTTGCGCAAGGTCGGCGCCGAGGCGATCAGCCGGGCCTGGAACTCGATCAGCCGGGGATCGCGGTCGTATTCGGCGCCCGGCACGCGCCAGCCGCCCCAGTCGCCCAGGTCGGTGACCACCACCGGGAAGGTTCCGGGATAGGGGTGGTGGGCGCAGTCCTCGGCCGACTGCCATTTGTTGCGCGCCCGCAGCAGCCGCCACGAGCCGCCTTCGCCGCCGGCCTCGGCGTCGCGCTCCTCGGGCTTCAGCTCATGAGCCAGGAACGGCCGGCCGAGGCCGACCTCGTAGGTCACGCGCACCGGCTCGTCGAAGCCCTTGGCCCAGATGGGGACGATCTTTTCCACCGTCGCCCAGGCGCCGACGCTCTCCACCCAGACCTTCTGATTGCGCTGGAATACTGCCTTGGCCATGACCGTCGCCCAAATAACCGGTTCGATTGAGCCGCCATAAAAACCGTAAATCATTGACGCGCGGTCAATCTTTCCCTGCCGCGAAAGGGGGCTATCCTTGCGCCCGGACAAAGAAACGGGGGGCCTTCCCGGCCCCGGCGGGCGGAGACGGATTGGGACATCGCAGATGAATTTCGACTTTTCCGACGACCAGAAGTTCCTGAAGAGCGAGGCGCGCAAGTTCCTGGATGCGCACTGTTCCACGGCCACCGTGCGCGGGGTGCTCGACAACGTCGATCGTTCCTATGACGAGCCCCTCTGGAAGGCGGTGGCCGCCCAGGGCTGGATGGGCACCGCGATCCCCGAGGAGCACGGCGGCCTGGGCCTGGGCCGCATGGAGCTGTGCGTGATCGCCGAGGAGCTGGGGCGCGCCCTGGCGCCGATCCCTTTCGCCTCCACGGTCTATGGCCTGGCCGAGGCGGTGCTGATCGCCGGCAGCCCGGCGCAGAAGTCGGCGCTCCTGCCCCGCATCGCGGCCGGCGAGCTGATCGGCGCCCTGGCGACCAGCGAAGGGCCCGGCGTGGTTAGCGCCGGCTCGATCAAGGCCAGCGTGGCCGACGGCAAGCTGACCGGCGAGAAGCTGCCGGTCACCGACGGCGACGTCGCCGGCGTAGCCGTGGTCCTGGCCAAGGAGGCCGGCCAGGTGAACGCCTACCTGGTCGACCTGACCGGCGCCGGCGTCACGCGCGAGACCCTGCAGACCCTGGATCCCAGCCGCGGCGCGGCCAGACTGACCTTCAAGGGCGCGGCGGCCGAACGCCTGGGCGGCGCGGGCGAGGGCCTGGACATCATCGAGCAGGTGCTGAACCGCATGGCCGTGCTGCTGGCCTTCGAGCAGGTCGGCGGCGCCGACCGGGCGCTGGAGATGGCCAAGGACTACGCCCTGAACCGCTACGCCTTCGGCCGGCCGATCGGCAGCTACCAGGCGATCAAGCACAAGCTGGCCGACATGTACGTCAAGAACGAGCTGGCCCGGTCCAACGCCTACTTCGGCGCCTGGGCCCTGGACACCGATGCGCCGGAGCTGCCCCTGGCGGCGGCCTCGGCCCGGGTCAGCGCCTGCGAGGCCTCGTGGTACGCGGCCAAGGAGAACCTGCAGACCCACGGCGGCATCGGCTTCACCTGGGAGATGGACTGCCACCTCTTCTATCGTCGCGCCCAGCAGCTCGGCCTCGTCGCCGGCGGCGCCAAGCAGTGGAAGGAACGTCTGGTCACCCAGCTCGAGCGGAGGAACGCGGCCTAAGCCCCGCGGACAGCGATCATGGATTTCAACGACACCCCCGAAGAAGCCGAATACCGCGCCAAGGCCCGCGCCTGGCTGGAGGCCAACGCCCCCAAGCGCGAGGACCACGTGCGCGGCGAAGAGCCGACCATGGCCGAGTCCAAGGCCTGGCAGGCCAAGAAGGCCGCCGCCGGCTATTCCTGCATCACCTGGCCCAAGGAATGGGGCGGCCCGGGCGGCACGTCCTGGCAGTCCCAGATCTTCGCCCAGGAAGAGGCCAAGTACCCGGTGCCGGGCAACCCCTTCACCATCGGCCTTGGCATGTGCGTGCCGACGATCATGACCGCCGGCAGCGAGGCCGACAAAGTCCGCTTCGTCGGCCCCGCCCTGCGCGGCGAGGAGATCTGGTGCCAGCTCTTCTCCGAACCCAGCGGCGGTTCAGACGCCGCGGCGGCGCGCACCCGGGCGGTGCGGGCGCCGGACGGCTCCGGTGACTGGATCATCAACGGCCAGAAGGTGTGGACCTCCGGCGCGCAATACTCCGACTTCGGCATCCTCCTGCTGCGCACCGACCCGGACGTGCCCAAGCACAAGGGCCTGACCATGTTCTGGGTGGACATGAAGGACCCTGCCATCGAGGTGCGGCCGATCCACCAGATGTCGGGCGGCTCGGGCTTCAACGAGGTCTATTTCACCGACCTCAGGGTCAAGGACAGCCAGCGCATCGGCCCGGTGGGCGACGGCTGGCGGGTCTCCATCGTCACCCTGATGAACGAGCGCAACGCCATCGGCGGCGGCTCCAGCTATCACCGCCAGGTGATGCAGCTGGCCGACGGCATCTCCACCCTGGCCGGGTCCGGCATCAAGGACGCCGCGCTGCGCGAAAAGATCGCCGACTGGTATGTGCAAGCCGAGGGGCTGAAGTACACGCGCCTTCGCACCCAGACCGCCCTGTCGCGCGGCCAGACGCCGGGACCGGAGGCCTCCATCGGCAAGGTGGTCACCGCGCCGCTGATGCAGGACGTGGCCAACACCGCCCTGGAGCTCGAGGACCAGTTCGGGATCATCTCCGACCCGAAGTACGCCCCGCTGCAGGCCATGTTCCAGGCCACCCTGATGAGCGCGCCCGGCATGCGGATCGCGGGGGGTACGGACGAAATCCTGCGCAACATCATCGCCGAGCGGGTGCTGGGCCTGCCGCAGGACGTCCGCCTGGACAAGGATGTCGCCTTCAAGGACATCCCCACGGGCCGCTGAAGGCCGGGCCGCGGACCGTCGCCCGTCAAGGGCGGCGGTCCGCGCAACGCATGGGTGTCGCGAGAATCAAGCCTCGCCACGATTGGGCGCCGCTGTAGGAAAGCCGCCTTTATTTCAATATAGACATTATTTGAAACATGAATCGCGCGTCGCCATTTTGACGGGGCCGCTCGAAAACCGTGCATTCTCTGGGATTCCGGCGACCGCCGTGTTTCAGAAAGTGCGGCGCCCCCGCTACAGATTTCACGGAAGCGTCAGTGAACGCTGATAAGTTACAGCCCTTGAGTTGACATTTTTCCCCTCGTTGTCGGAAGACCGTCCCCTGGCTTGCCGCGTGGCGCGTGCGGCAAGTGGAACTGGCGCGCATAACGCGACGGTCTGCTCAATAAAGAGGCAGGGCGTCATGGGAGGGAATTCTGGATGACTAACAACCCGAGTCTGCGGCGATGGTTGGTGCTGGGCGCTTCGGCGATGGCCTTTGGCGCGATGTCCGCGCCGGCTCTGGCGGCCGACGCCGAGGCGGGCGCTGCGGCCCAGGACCAGTCCACGACCATCGACACCCTGGTCGTGACCGCTGAAAAGCGCGAGCAGAGCCTGCAGGACGTGCCGATCGCGATCTCGGCGTTCGGCGCCAAGCAGCGCGACCTGAAGGGCATCAACACCGTTCAGGACATGACCAACTTCACCCCGGGCCTGGTCTACTCCAGCTCCAACGACCGCGCCTCCGTGCGCGGCGTGGGTCGTCTGACCAACGTTCACGCGGTCGACGCGGCCGTCGCCATCTACATCGACGGCGTCTACACCACCTCCACCGTGCTGGCCGGCGGCCCGCCCCTGATGGTGGACCGCGTGGAAGTGCTGCGCGGCCCGCAGGGCACCCTGTACGGCCGTAACTCCATCGGCGGCACCATCAACATCCTGTCGCCGCACCCGACCAACCACTGGTACGGCGAAGTCCGCGCCATCGGCGAGAACTACGGCTACTCGGACTTCCAGGGCGTCATCTCCGGCCCGATCACCGACAACCTCAAGTTCCGCCTGTCCGGCTACAAGAAGGACCAGCGCGACGGCTACTTCCACAACGTCGTTCCGAACATGCCCTCGGAAGGCACCAAGCGGAACGAATACGCCGTGGAACTGCAGGCCGAAGCCAACCTCGGCGATCACCTGACCGTCTGGGGCAAGATCGGCACCCTGCACTGGGATAACCGCGGCGGCCCCGGCGCGCGCGCCGGTATCGGCCCCGTCGGCGGCCCTCCCTATGAAGAGGCCCTGGCGGACCCGAACTACTCGATCATCTTCAACCCCGCCTTCGGCTACTCGAGCGGCATCCAGCCTGGCAGCCTCCACAACCTGGGCACCACCACGGTGAACCCGGCGGCGACCGACCCGCGCGCGTTCAACACCAACACGCCGCTCAGCGTGAAGCTGACCAACACCTTCATCTCGTCGTGGAACGTGAAGTACTCCTTCCCGACCTTCGACCTGAAGTACATCGGCGGCTGGCAGAAGTATCACTACTCCCTGCACGGCGACCTCGATGGCACGGCTGTCCAGTCCTACCAGATGCCGCTGGCGGCTAACTCGGTCTGCGGCGTCGTTCACGCCCAGTTCGTGGCCGGCCACGTCGCCCAGGACTGTAGCAACCTGACGATCAACGGCACCACGACCTATGACTACCAGGAACTGCCGACCTGGTGGAGCCACGAGATCAACCTGACCTCGACCACCGACGGCCCGCTTCAGTGGATCTTGGGCGCGTACTACTATCACGAGTCCTACTCGAACCCGTACAACTTCTACCAGCCTGACCAAGTCCAGCTGCAGCACCCGATCAACGCGGTCGCGAACCCGGACGGCGGCTTCTCCTACTCGAACTACCAGATGGTGACGAAGAGCACCGCGGTGTTCGGTCAGGTGGACTACAAGGTCACGGACACCCTGAAGTTCACGGTCGGCCTGCGCTACACGCGTGACACCAAGTACGGCACCGAATACTCCCGCACCGTTTCGTTCGCGGACGGGGTCGAGCCGCTGGTCTACGCGGGTGTCGCCGCCAACCTTCCGCCGTCGCTGCTGGCCGCCCTCGGCCCGCTGGGCGCCGGCGTCTCGACCAACTACGGCAGCCTGCTAGGCAACATCACGGCGATGCCGACGATCCTGAACGCCCTGTCCTATTCCAAGTACGGCGTTCCCCTCGACACCATCGCCGGCACTGGCACGCTGGCGGCGCTGACCGGCGCCTTCGCCAACGCCGGCAACGGCGGCTACGACCTGACCAAGCTTCTGGCGCCCACCACGCCGGGCAACACCCTGGTCGGCGCCAAGGGCGTCTGCTCGCCCGTGACGGCGACCTCCGACGGGGCCGGCGGGTTCAACTACACCCAGTACACGATCGACCCGACCACGGGCATGTTCACCCGTGCGCTGTGCGACTCGTCCAGCGCCACCACCGGCACCGCCGGCGTGGAATGGTCGCCGTCGTCCGACCTGATGGTCTATGGCCGCTACAGCCGCGGCTACAAGGCCTTCGGTCTCTCGGCGGGCGGCGCGCTGGCCTCGCCGGAAGCGGCGCCGGAACACGTCGATTCGTTCGAAATCGGCTTCAAAAAGGACTTCGGCCACACGCTGCAGTTCGACCTCGCGGCCTTCTACTACAACTACACCGACCTCCAGGCCCCGGTGTCGACGCAGAACTGCAAGGGCTCGACCTGCACCAACGTCACGCAGTTCGTGAACATCGCGCAGTCTCGGTCCATGGGTGTTGAAATCGACGCCATCTGGCAACCGATCGATCACCTGCAACTGTCGTTGGACTACTCTTACAACCCGACGAAGATCCTCAAGGCCGACAAGTTCGTCGACTTGAACAACAACACCAACTGGGCAGCGACGGGTCAGCCCGCGCTGTACTACCAGCCGGAGAGCATCGTCGGTAACGCCCTGCCGCAGGCGCCGCGCAACAAGGTGGCGATCAACGGCAACTACACCTTCGTGTTCAACGCCGGTAAGCTGAACCTCGGCGCCAACTTCATCTGGCGGGATTCCTCCTACGCGAACATCTTCTCGCGCCGGTGGAACATGGCCCCGTCCTGGGATCAGGTCGACCTCCGCGGGTCCTGGACCCCGACTGACGGCCGCTACCAGATCATCCTCTACGTGAAGAACGTCGGGAACACCCTGGGCTACGACGCTGCTGCGGCGGGCTCCAAGCGCGACACGACGAACTTCCCGATCAACACGGGCTACAACACCTCCTTCACCCCGCCCCGGACCTACGGGATCGAGGTGCACTACAAGTTCTTCTAAGCCTCGACGCTCAGAAGCGACCTTGGAAGGGCGCGCCGGTTTCGACCGGCGCGCCTTTTTCTTTGCCGCAAGACCGCCAAAGCGAACCCTCCGCCCCGTGCGCGCTCAGGCTGTGCGTTGAACTGCACGCAATGCGGCTCCGCTTAACGTCTTCGCAAGCGCCTTCGGCCATGGTGATCACCCAATTAGGTATCCCCGGCGCCCCATGCATACGCTCGCCCACCTGATCGATCGCCGCGCCCCGGTCGCCGCCGACTGCGCGTGCGAGACCGTGCTGGAGCTGCTGATCCGGGAACCTTCGATCCTGGCGCTGGCCGTGGTCGACCACGGCATGCCGGTGGGCGTCATCTCCCGCGAGACCTTCCTGGCCCGAATGGAAGTGCCCGGCGCCGGCGACCTCACCGCCCGCTCGGTGATGTCCGCCCCGCCCACGGTGGTGCCCGAATCCGCCATCGCCGCCGAGGTGGCCGCCGACCTCGCCCGGACCGCGCCCGAGACCCTGCTGGGCGGCTTCATCGCCGTGGACGAGGACGGCGCCTACGCCGGCGTCTGCACCGCCGTGGCCCTTCTGGGCGCAGCCCAGTCCCAGGCCCAGCCCACGACGGCCGCGGCTGGCGGCCTCATCGAACGCATCACCGCCGAAACGCGTGAGCCGGTGCTGAACACCCTGGCCGCCATCGAGCGCATGCGGCGCTTCCGCCTGCCCGACGACGCCATGGCGTGCCTGGAGACAATCTCCGAGGCCAGCCACGGGGTCCTGGACCTGCTGGAGACCGCGGCCGAACTGCACCGGGCCCAGGCTTCGGAACTCAGGATCGAGGCCGAGCCCCGCCGCCTGCAGGACCTGATGGACGAGGTCGAGGCCCGCTGGCGCCAGCGCGCCGAGGTCGCCGGCCTGACCCTGCTGGTCTCCTACGACGGCGACCCGGACTGCGCGGCCCTGGCCGACAGCCCCCGTCTGATCCAGGTGTTCGACGCCCTGATCGGCCACGCCCTGGCCAACGCCCGCACCGGCGTGGTCGAGGCCAGCCTGAAGACCCAGCCCGCGGGCGGTCGCATCGCCGTCCACGGCCGCGTGCGCGACAACGGCGCCCTCTACGAGGCCGGCTACCTGGCCCGCCTGTTCGACGACACCGCCCCGCCGGCGCCGCGCGCGGCCCTCGGCGTCGCCCTGGGCCTGGCCCTCGCCGGCCACTCCATCAACGCCATGGGCGGGCGCATGTCGGCCGAGCCCAACACCGGCGCCGGCGCCACCATCGCCTTCGACATCGACCTGGGCGCCGCCGAGGCGATCTCCGAGGAGGCGATCCACGCCGAGGCCCAGTCCGGCCGCTCGGCCCATGTCCTGGTGGTCGACGACAACGCCACCAACCGCATGGTGGTCGAGGCCCTGTGCGAGATGTTCGACTGCTCCACGGAGTCGGTGGCCGACGGGGTGGAGGCCGTGGAGGCCGCGCGCGCCGGCCGCTTCGACGTCATCCTGATGGACATCAAGATGCCGCGCATGGACGGCGTCGCCGCCACCCGCGAGATCCGCAAGCTGAAAGGCCCCGCCGGCCGCGCCCCCATCGTCGCCCTGACCGCCAACGCCGATCCCGACGAGGCGCGCGAATACATGGCCGCCGGCATGCTCTGCGTGGTGGAAAAGCCGATCAAGCCCGAGCGCCTGCTCGAAGCCCTCGACATGGCCCTGGCCGCCAAGGCCGAGAGCGACAAGGCCGAGGCCGGGCGGGCGGCGGCCTAGGCCACGCAAGGCGCGCCCCACAGGTCGCCACTTTTCGATAGGTCTTGCCGCGCCATGCCCCGCTCAAGGTTCGATCTGCCCACATCTTCGTGAAGGCAGAGCGGATTTTCCCGCGCTAGTCTGGCCCTATGACTTCACCGACTCAGACCGGCGCGCCCCGCGCCGTTGGCTCGGCCCTGGACCTGATCGGGCGCACGCCGATGCTTGAGCTCACGCGCCTGGACACGGGCCCGTGCCGGCTCTTCCTCAAGCTCGAAAACCAGAACCCCGGCGGCTCGATCAAGGACCGCGTGGCCCTCTCCATGATCGAGGCGGCTGAGCGCGACGGGCGGCTGAAGCCGGGCGGGACCATCGTCGAGGCCACCGCTGGCAACACGGGCCTGGGCCTCGCCCAGGTCGCGGTGCTCAAGGGCTATGGCCTGATCCTGATCGTGCCGGACAAGATGGCGCGGGAGAAGATCCTGCACCTGCGCGCCATGGGCGTCGACGTGCGCCTGACCCGCTCGGATGTCGGCAAGGGCCACCCGGAGTACTACCAGGACATGGCCCAGGCCGTGGCCGACCAGACCGGGGCCTTTTACGCCAACCAGTTCGAGAACCCCGCCAATCCCCTGGCCCACGAGCGCACCACCGGCCCCGAGATCCTGGAGCAGATGGGCGGCGACGTCGACGCCGTGGTGGTGGGCGTCGGCTCGGGCGGCACCCTGACCGGCATCGGCCGTTACATGCGCGCCCACTCGCCCAAGACCCGCATGATCCTGGCCGACCCGGTGGGCTCGATCCTGCGCGGCTATGTCGAGACCGGCGAGATCGGCGAGGCCGGTTCGTGGGTGGTGGAGGGCATCGGCGAAGACTTCATCCCGGACAACGCCCAGATGGACCTGGTCGCCAAGGCCTATTCCATCCCCGACCGCGAGAGCGTCGAAACGGCCCGCGCCCTGCTCAAGGCCGAGGGCGTGCTGGCGGGCTCGTCCACCGGCGCCCTGCTCGCGGCCGCCCTGCGCTATTGCCGCGAACAGGCGACGCCGCAGCGGGTCGTCACCCTGGCCTGCGATACCGGCGCCAAATACCTGACCAAGGCCTTCAACGACTTCTGGGTCGCCGCCCAGGGCTTCACCGACCGCCAGATGCACGGCGACCTGCGCGACCTGATCGCCAAGCGCTGGTCCGAAGGCGGCGTCGTCACCATCGGCCCGGACGACACCCTGCTGACCGCCTACAACCGCATGCGGGCCTCCGACATCAGCCAGCTGCCGGTGGTCGAGGGCGGCCATCTGGTCGGGCTGCTGGACGAGAGCGACCTGCTGGCCGCCGTCGAGGGCGCCGACACCCATCGCGACCAGGCCTTCAAGTCGCCGGTCGGCAAGGCCATGACCACGCGAGTGAAGACCCTGCAGGCCGGCCAGCCGATCCAGAGTCTGCTGCGCGTCTTCGACCGCGACGAGGTGGCCGTGGTGCTGGAGGGCGAGGAGTTCGTCGGCCTGATCACCCGCGTCGACCTGATCAACCACCTGCGCCTGAACGCCCAGAATGAGGCCCCCATGGACGAGATGACCACCGTATGACGCAAGCGCCCCGCGGCCCTTCCAACCGCCTCGCCTTCGCCACCCGCACGGTCCACGCCGGACAGGAGCACGACCCCACCACCGGGGCGGTGATGACGCCGATCTACGCCACCTCCACCTACGCCCAGGCCAGCCCAGGGGTGCACAAGGGCTTTGAATACGCCCGCAGCCAGAACCCCACCCGCTTCGCCTTCGAGCGCTGCGTGGCCGACCTGGAAAGCGGGTCGGCGGGCTTCGCCTTCGCCTCGGGCCTGGCCGCGTCGGCCACGGTGCTGGACCTGCTCGACACCGGCGACCACGTGATCGCCAGCGACGACCTCTACGGCGGCACCTATCGCCTGTTCGAGCGGGTGCGCCGGCGCTCGGCCGGCCTCGACTTCAGCTTCGTCGACCTGGCGGACCTCAAGGCCCTGGAGGCGGCGATCACGCCCCGCACGCGGATGATCTGGGTCGAGACCCCCACCAACCCGACGCTCAAGCTGGTGGACCTGGCCGCCGTCGCCGCCCTGGCCCGCCGCCGGGGCCTGCTGTGCGTGGCCGACAACACCTTCGCCACGCCCTACGTTCAGCGGCCGCTGGAGCTGGGCGTCCACATCGTCGTCCACTCCACCACCAAGTACCTCAACGGCCACTCCGACATGGTCGGCGGCGTCGCCATCGTGGGCGAGGACGAGGACCTGGCCGGGCGGCTGAAGTTCCTCCAGAACGCCGTCGGCGCGGTCTCCGGCCCGTTCGACAGCTTCCTGGCCCTGCGCGGCCTCAAGACCCTGGCGCTGCGCATGGAGCGCCACTGCGCCAGCGCGGCGCGCATCGCCGCCTGGCTGGAAGCCCGAGCGGACGTGGCGCGCGTCTATTACCCCGGCCTCGCCAGCCACCCCCAGCACGCCCTCGCCCGCCGACAGATGACCGGCGGCTTCGGCGGCATGGTCTCCGCCACCCTCGATCGCGACCTGGACGGGACGCGGCGGATGCTGGAGCACACCCGCCTGTTCACCCTGGCCGAGAGCCTGGGCGGGGTGGAGAGCCTGATCGAGCACCCGGCCATCATGACCCATGCCTCGATCCCGCCCGAGCAGAGGGCCGCCATGGGCATCGCCGACGGCTTCGTGCGCCTGTCGGTGGGCATCGAGGACGCCGACGACCTGATCGCCGACCTGGAACAGGCTTTCGCGGCGTGATCGTCCTATCGAAATGATCGCCAAGCTGGGCTACGGACCTGCGTGGGCCGACCCCGCCTGGAGCGATCGAGCATGACCAAGTTTCCCGACGACATCTTCACCGAGCCGGAAGACGTCGACCCGAACACCCTGGCCAATCTTGGCCCCCTGCGCCGGCTGGCCGGAATCTGGGAAGGCCAGCGCGGCGTCGACGTAAACCCCAAGGCCGACGGCCCCGAGCGCCGCCAGTTCCTTGAGCGCATCGAACTGCAGCCGATCGACCCGCAGGCCAACGGCCCCCAGCTGTTCTACGGCCTGCGCTACCACATCCACATCAACACCCGCGAAGAGGCCATCACCTTCCACGACCAGATCGGCTACTGGCTGTGGGAGAAGGAGACGGGCCTGATCCTGCAGACCGTGGCCATCCCGCGCGGCCAGGTCGCCATCGCCTCGGGCCACGCCCAGCCGGGCGACGACAAGCTGCTGGTGCGGGCGGTGCGCGGCGAGACCGAGTACGGCATCTGCTCGACCAGCTTCCTGGAGTACGCCTTCCGCACCGACGCCTATCAGCTGGAAGTGACCTTCAACGCCGACGGGACCTGGAGCTACGTCTCCGACACCACCCTGGTGGTGCGCGGCCAGGACCTGCCCTTCCGCCACCGCGACGTGAATACCCTGACCAAGGTCGCCGAGCCCACGCCCAACCCGCTCTACCTGGCGACCAACGGCGGCTGACGGCGGCCTTCAGCGGGGCGCCAGGTCCAGCTCGACCCGGCGCAAGCCGCCGGCGAACGGGAAGGGGCTGCGATAGTCGCCCACCGGCGAGGCGCTGTCCTCGCCGATGTCGAAGGTGTCCTCGTAGGAAAAGGCCGTCGTCAGGGTCGCCGGGATGCGCACGCGGCCCACCTCCGCGTCGTCCACCGACAGGATCGCCGTCGCGCCCCGGCCCAGGCCGCCGCCGTCATAGACGAAGGCCAGTGTGATCTTGGCCGGCCCCGGTTTCAGCCGCTGCGGCGCCGTCACGGTCGAGACCGCCCGCTGGAAGTAGTTGTAGACATAGGTCGGCCGCCCGTCCCGGACGAACAGGGAAAAGCCCCCGCTCTCCGCCCCGTCGGCGATCAGCACCCCGTCCCCGCCCTCGGCCGGCATGTCCACATAGGCGGTAATGGTGTGGGAGCGGTTCTCGAACGGCGGCGTCATCGAGACGAAGCTGTGACCGGAGCGGCCGTACCAGGTGAAGTGCAGGCCCGCGGGTCGTTCCTGCCGCCCGCCCGTCACGGGGTTCAGCGGATAGACGTGGTTGGCCCGCGCCTCGCGGTCGAACAGGGCCTGCATGGCCTTCAGCTTGCGGGGGTTGGCGGCGGCCAGGTCGCGGGCTTCCGAGTAGTCGTGGTCGAGGTCGTAGAGCTCCCACGGCTGGCGCGCCATCAGTTCGCGCCGCTCGGGGAACACCCAGGGCAGCACCCCGCTGCGCGCGGCCGCCATCCAGCCGTGGTCGTAGATCGAGCGATTGCCCAGCATCTCGGCGTACTGGCGTGTGCGGGTCTCCGGCGCGCGGGCCGAGGCGAAGGTCGGCGTCATGCTGACCCCGTCGATGCGCTGCTGGGGCACGCCGTTGACGCTGGACGGAGCCTTGACCCCGGCGGCCTCGAGGATGGTGGGCATCAGGTCGGTGACGTTCTGGAACTGGTAGCGGACCCCGCCCCGGTCCCGGATGCGCCGCGGCCACGAGACGATCATCGGGTCGCGCGTACCGCCCAGGTGCGAACCGATCCGCTTGCCCCACTGGAACGGCGTGTTACCCGCCCAGGCCCAGCCCACCGGATAATGGGGCAGGCTGTGCGGCCCGCCCAGATCGTCCAGCCGCGCCAGCATGTCCGCCGTGGTCTCCGGTGCGCCGTTGAGGGCCCCCATCAGGTTGGTCGTGCCGTTGAGCCCCCCCTCCAGGCTGGCCCCGTTGTCGCCGGCCACATAGACGATCAGGGTGTTGTCCAGCTGCCCCGTGACGGCGATGGCGTCGATCACGCGTCCCAACTCGTGGTCGTTCTGGGCGGTGAAGGCGGCGTAGATCTCCATCAGCCGGGCTGCGACCTTCTTCTGCTCCGGCGACAGCGACGACCAGGCCGGAATCTCCCGCGGGCGGGGCGTCAGCTGGGTGTCCGGCGGGATCACGCCCAGCGCCTTCTGGCGGGCGAACACCTGCTCGCGATAGGCGTCCCAGCCCATGTCGAACTTGCCCCGGAACCGGTCGATCCAGGCCTTGGGCGCCTGCAGGGGCGCGTGGCTGGCGCCGGGGGCGTAGTAGATGAAGAAGGGCCGGTTCGGATCGGCGGACTTCTGGGCCTTGATCCAGCCGATGGCCTTGTCCGCCAGGTGTTCGCTCAAGGTGTAGTCGTCCTCGCGGCCGGGCGGGGCGACCATCTCGACGGGCGTCACCCCCTCCACCAGCTCCGGCCGCCACTGGTTGGTCTCGCCGTTCAGGAATCCATAGAAGTAGTCGAAGCCCTGGTGCGTCGGCCAATGGTCGAACGGCCCCGCCAGGCTGATCTCGCGCTCGGGGATCAGGTGCCACTTCCCGAAAGCGGCGGTCGAATAGCCGTGCTGGCGCAGGATCTCGGGCATCATGGCCGCGCTCTTGGGAATCGCGGCGTTGTAGCCTGGGTTGTCCGTCGCCCAGTTGGTGATCACCCCCATGTTGACCGCGTGGTTGTTGCGCCCGGTCAGCAGGGCGGCGCGGGTGGGCGAGCACAGGGCCGTCACCTGGAAGCGGGTGTAGCGCAGGCCCTGGGCGGCCAGGCGGTCCATGGTCGGCGTCGGGATCAGTCCCCCGAAGGTCGAGGACTGGCCGTAGCCCTGGTCGTCCAGCAGCACGATCAGGACGTTGGGCGGCGGCCCGGCCGGCGCGTCCGGCGCCGCGGCCGGCTCGCTCGCCCGCGCGCTTCGCCCGGCGCCGTGCGTCAGCGCCAGCGCGCCCGCCCCCACCGCCACGACCGCCGCGACCAGGGCCAGGAGCCTCGCCAGATGACCGCGCGCCGACATCGACTCTCCCCGCTGCGACGGGAGACAGCATTCAACAGAAGCCCGCCCTTGTCTCGCCCGTCCTCGGCGCGGGGAAGCGCGCCGCTGGGCGATCGCAAGGAGCAGGACCGGATCGAGGGGGAAGTGGTAGCTGGGGGCGGGATCGAACCGCCGACCTGTGGGTTATGAATCCACCGCTCTAACCATCTGAGCTAC
The DNA here is from genome assembly GCA_018241335.1 of Pseudomonadota bacterium. Classification (GTDB taxonomy): domain Bacteria; phylum Pseudomonadota; class Alphaproteobacteria; order Caulobacterales; family Caulobacteraceae; genus Acaudatibacter. The sequence continues at coordinate 11,440 of JAFEEA010000036.1, read as the reverse complement.
CCAGCCACGGGTCCCGCGACGCGCGCCGGCGTCGGGAGCGCCGGGTTATAGGGGCGAAGGCTTTCGGCTTCAAGACGCTAGAGACGGGCCCGGACGGTCAGTCGCAGAGCATGCCCGCCACCGCCTCGCCGATGGCCAGGGACGAGGTCAGGCCCGGGCTCTCGATCCCGAACAGGGCCACCAGCCCGGCCAGGCCGTGCGCCGCCTCGCCGTCCAGGCGGAAGTCCGGCTGCGGTTCGTCGGGCCCGTGGATCTTGGGGCGGATGCCGGCGTAGTCGGGCGCCAGGGCCCCGTCCGGCAGGCCCGGCCAGAAGCGGCGGATGTAGCTGTAGAAGAGCTCCGCGCGGGCCGGGTCGACCGTGTAGTCCTCGCTCTCCACATAGCTGAGGTCCGGCCCGAACACCGCCTGGCCGCCCAGGTCCTTGCGGTAGTGGGTGCCGAGCGCCCCGTGGATCGGCGGCGGATAGATCAGGTGCTCGAAGGGGGCGCGGCCCTGCAGGCGGAAATAGACCCCCTTGCCCAGGTGGCGGGCCGGGATCAGCGCCTTGGGGAAGCCCTCGATCTCGCCGGCCACGGCCTGGGCCGAAAGCCCCGGCGCGGTGACCAGCAGCCGGACGGTCAGCTCGGCCGGCGCCTCGCCGCCGGCGCGGACGCGAAAGCCGCCGCCGGCCAGGGGCTCGGCCCCGAGGAACGGGGTGGACTCCACCACCGCCCCGCCGCGGCCTTCGATCTCGCCGCGCAGGGCGTGCATGTAGCCGTGGCTGTCGATCACCCCGCTCTGGGGCGACAGCAGCGCCTCCACGACCCTGAGGCCCGGCTCCATGGCCATGGCCTGGGCGCCGGTCAGGGTCTGCATGCCCTCGACGCCGTTGGCCTCGGCCTGGCGGCCGATGGCTTCCAGCCGTTCCACCTCGTCGGCGGCCGTGGCGACCACGATCTTGCCGCAGCGGCGGTAGGCGACGTTGTGGGCGTCCAGGAAGGCGTAGAGGGCGCGCCGGCCCTCGACGCAGAAACGGGCCTTCAGCGACCCGGTGGGATAGTAGAGGCCGCCGTGCGCCACCTCGGAATTGCGCGAGGAGACGCCCTGACCGATGGCGGCTTCCTTCTCCAGCACCGCCACCGAAAGGCCGCGCTTGGCCAGGGCGAAGCCGCAGGCCAGGCCCACGGCGCCCGCCCCGACCACGCAGGCGTCGAAATCGAACTCGCTCATGGGCTGTCCCTATCGAAAGCGGCGGACGATGCAAACCGCCGTCGGCGCTGCTAAGGCTGGGCCAGGCCGCCGCGAGCGCGGCGAGGAGGATGAAGATGAGACTTCTGGCGGCGGGCGTGATGGCCCTGGCGATGACGGCGGCGACGGTCCCAGCCCTGGCCGAGGACGCCCCGGTCGCCTTCGGCGGCGGCGGCGCGGCGATCCTGAAGTGGACGCCCGAGCAGCAGGCCTGGGGCTATCGCAACATGGAGAAGGTCGGCCCGGTCGCCCAGATCAGGCGCGGCGACCACGTCTTCCCCCTGCCCGTGGCCGATCATCAGATCGACCCCGCCTTCACCTACAAGGGCAAGGCCTACACCGCCGAGAGCTACATGGCCGCCTGGCGGGTCTCCGGCCTGCTGGTGATCAAGGACGGCAAGATCGTGCTGGAGCGCTATGGCCTGGGCCGCAAGCCGGACGAGCGCTGGACCTCGTTCTCGGTGGCCAAGTCGGTGACCTCGACCCTGATCGGGGCGGCGATCCGCGACGGCTATATCAAGAGCCTGGACGATCCGGTGACCCTCTATATCCCCGAGCTCAAGGGCAGCGCCTACGAGGGCGTCAACGTCCGCCAGCTGATCACCATGACCTCGGGCGTGAAGTGGAACGAGGACTACACCGACCTCAATTCCGACGTCGCCAAGGTCGGGCTGTCGATCCTGGAGCCGGGCGTGAACCCGGTGGTCAGCTACATGCGCAAGCTGCCGCGCGAGGCCGCGCCCGGAACCAAGTTCGTCTACAAGACAGGCGAGACGGACCTGGCCGGCATCCTGCTGTCGAACGCGGTCCACAAGCCGATGGCGCAGTACCTGTCTGAGAAGATCTGGGCCCCCTTCGGCATGGAGCAGGACGGCATCTGGGTCGAGGACATCGCCGGCCACGAGCGCGGCGGCTGCTGCATGAGCATGACCCTGCGCGACTATGGCCGCATCGGCATGTTCATGCTGGGCGGCGGCATGGCGGGCGGCAAGCCGGTGCTGCCCGACGGCTGGGTCGCCGACGCCACCAGCCCGCACGTCAAGGAACCGCCCTACGGCTACTTCTGGTGGCTGACCCAGGGGGGCTACGAGGCCGAGGGCATCTTCGGCCAGTCGATCAGCGTCTTCCCCGCCGAGCACCTGGTGGTGGTCCAGAACGCGGCCTGGCCGGTGGCCTGGGACGACGACACCGACGGCGCGCGCCAGGCCATGCTGAACGCGGTGCGGGCGGCGGTGAAGTAGGGCTCGCGTCAGTGGCGGAACCCCTCGCCCTCCCATTGCTGCGCAATGGGCCCCTCCCTCTCCCTTTGGGAGAGGTGTTTCCAGTTCGCCCGGTGAGGCTCCCTTCCCTTCTCCCAGAGGGAGAAGGAGGGGCCCGCGCCGGAGGCGCGGGAGGATGAGGGGTTCAGCTCCCGCCGATCAGCCTCGCGCTTCCCACTCCGCCCACAGCTTGGCCTCGGCGGCCTTGGCGGGGCCCACGGACGCCTCCTTGACGTGGCCGAAGCCGCGGATCTGGTCGGGGACCTGGGCGATCCTGACGGCGAGGGGCAGGTTGTCGGCGGTCAGGCCGGCGGCCAGGCGGTCGAGGCCGGCCTCGTAGTCGCGGGCCAGCTGGCGCTCCATGCGCCGCTCGGGCGTGTGGCCGAAGACATCCAGCGGCCCGCCGCGCAGGCCCTTCAGCTTGGCCAGGGTGGGGAAGCCGGCCTTCAGCATCCAGCCGCCGAAGGCGATCTTGGCCGGCTTGCCATCCGGCCCCTTGGGGGCCAGCAGCGGCGGCGACAGCAGCACCTTGGCCTGGCCGCCCTTGAAGGTCTCGGCCATCGCCTTGGCGAAGCGGCCGTCGGAATAGAGGCGGGCGACCTCGTATTCGTCCTTGTAGGCCATCAGCTTGTAGAGGTTGGTCGCCGCCGCCCGGGTCAGGGCCTCGCCGCCACCCGCCGCCGCCTCGGCCGCGCGGACCCTGGCGATGCTCTCGGCGTAGCGCCTGGCGTAGGCGCCGTCCTGGTAGGCCGTCAGTTCGCCGACCCGGTGGGAGATGAGGTCGTCCAGCGACTTGACCGCGATCTTCGGCGTCTCGCCCTCCCCGCGCGTCGACGGGTCGTGGGCGGCGATGCGGCCGATCTCGAAGGCCTGCAGGTTGGCCTCCACCGCCGCGCCGTTCAAGCGGATGGCGCGGTAGAGGGCGCGGCTGGACACCGGCACGAGGCCCTTCTGCCAGGCGAAGCCCAGCATGATCATGTTGGCGTAGATGGCGTCGCCCAGCCGGCGTTCGGCCATGGCCACGGCCGGGATGGCGTCATAGTCGCGGCAGGCGCCCGACAGGCGGCGCGCCATGGCGGCGGCGTCGAAGCGGACGTCGCGGTTGGTGACGAAATCGGCGGTCGGCTGGAAGTCGCCGTTGCCCACCGCGTGGGTGCGGTCCTTGGCGTAGAGGGCCAGCGCCTCGGGCCCCGCCGCCACCAGCAGGTCGCAGGCGATCAGGACGTGGGTGCTGGCGGCGGGCACGCGGCCGCCGACCGGGGTCTCCTCGTCGGCGCCGAGGCGCACGTGGCTGAACACCGCCCCGCCCTTCTGGGCCAGGCCGGTCATGTCGACCACCGAGGCGGCATGGCCGTCGATGTGCGCGGCCATGGCCAGGATCGAGGCCGTGGTGGTGACCCCCGTGCCGCCGATGCCGGTGAAGATGATGTTCTTGACCCCCTCGAACGCCTCGGTGGGCGGCAGGGGCGTGGAGTCCGCCGTCAGGGTCGGCAGGGCCGCGGCCTGGGCGTTGGTCGCGCCTTCCAGGGTCACGAAGGAGGGGCAGAAGCCGTTCAGGCAGGAATAGTCCTGGTTGCAGGTCGACTGGTCGATCTTGCGCTTGCGGCCGAACTCGGTCTCCAGCGGCTCGATGGAGACGCAGTGGCTGGCCGCCGAGCAGTCGCCGCAGCCCTCGCAGACCAGGGGGTTGATGAAGACGCGCTTGTCGGCGGCGGCCATGGTCCCGCGTTTGCGGCGGCGGCGCTTCTCGGTGGCGCAGACCTGGTCGTAGATCAGCACCGTCACGCCCGGGACCTCGCGCAGCTCCTTCTGCACGGCGATCAGCTCGGCGCGGGGCCGCACGACGACGCCCGGCGCGAGGTCGGTGACGCCCTCGTAGCGCTCCGGCTCGGCGGCGACGACGACGGTGCGCGCCACGCCTTCCGACGCGAGCTGGCGGGTGATCTGGGCCACCGTGAAGCCGCTCTCGGGGTGCTGGCCGCCGGTCATGGCCACGGCGTCGTTGTAGAGCAGCTTGTAGGTGATGTTGGCGCCCATCGCGATCGAGCCGCGGATGGCGAGCGAACCGGAGTGGTTGTAGGTCCCGTCGCCCAGATTGACGAAGACGTGCTTCTCCGAGGTGAAGGGGCTGGCCCCGGCCCAGGACAGCCCCTCACCGCCCATGTGGCTGGTCAGGTCGGTCTGCGGGTCCGAGAAGCTGGCCATGTAGTGGCAGCCGATGCCGGCCAGGGCGCGCGAGCCCTCGGGCAGGCGGGTCGAGGTATTGTGCGGGCAGCCGGAGCAGAAATAGGGCTTGCGGATCTGGTCGGCGCCCAGGCTGACGGCGGCGACGCCGGCGGCCGACACCCGGTCGAGGTAGGCGTTCACCCGCTCCATGTGCGGGCCGGGCGGCAGGCGGTCGGCGATGGCCAGGGCGATTTCCGCCACCGACAGGGCGCCCAGCTCCGACAGCAACGGATGGCCCAGTTCGTCCACCTTGCCGATCACCTTGGGCTGGGCGTGCGCGGGCAGTTCGTAGAGGGCGGCGCGGGCCTGGGCTTCCAGCAGCGGGCGCTTGTGCTCCACCACCATCAGGGTCTCGAGGCCGCGGGCGAAGGCGCGAAGGCCGGTGGGCTCCAGCGGCCAGGGCATGCCGACCTTGTAGAGCGAGAGGCCGAGGCTGGCGGCTTCCTCGAAGCCCAGGCCCATGGCGTCCAGAGCCTCCAGCACGTCCTTCCAGGCCTGGCCGTGGGCGGCGATGCCCAGGCGCGGGCGCGAGGAGGTGAGGACGGCGCGGTCCAGCCGGTTGGCGCGGGCGAAGGCGAGGGCCGCCGGCAGCTTGAAGAGGCGAAGTCGCCGCTCCTTGTCCATCGGCTGGTCCTTCAGCCGGATGCCGAGGCCGCCGGGCGGCAGGGAAAAGCCTTCCGGAGTGACCAGGCGATGGCGGTCCAGGGAAACGTCGATGGTGGCGCCGGAGTCCATGGTGTCGGCCAGGGCGATCAACCCGACCCAGAGGCCGGAGAACCGCGACATGGCGTAGGCGGCGAGGCCGAAGTCCAGCACCTCCTGCACGTCGGCGGGGGCCAGCACCGGCATCTCGAAGTCCTGGAAAGCGAACTCCGACTGCGACGGCAGGGTCGAGGACTTGCAGGCGTGGTCGTCGCCGGCCACGGCCACGACGCCGCCCTTGCCCCAGGTCCCGGCGAAGTTGGCGTGCTTGAAGGCGTCGCCGGTGCGGTCGACGCCCGGGGCCTTGCCGTACCACATGCCGTAGACGCCGTCGTAGAGCGCGCCGGGGAAGAGGTTGGCCTGCTGGCTGCCCCAGACCGCCGTGGCGGCCAGGTCCTCGTTGAGGCCTTCCTTGAACACCACATGCGCCTGGTCCAGCCACTTGGCGGCGCGGTGCGCCTGCTGGTCCAGCCCGCCGAGGGGCGAGCCGCGATAGCCGGAGAGGAATCCCGCCGTCTTCAGCCCGGCGCGCGCGTCCAGCCGCCCCTGATCCAGCAGCACACGGAGCAGCGCCTGGACCCCGGTGATGAAAACGCGACCACTTTCGAGCACATATTTGTCGTCAAGGGTCACGTCGGCATGGCGCATTGAAAAATCCTTCCCTTCGGTCTGGCTCTCACGCCCGCAAGAATATATAAGCACCCGGAAAACGCTTGCCAAACTCGTGCCCGGCGAACGGCTATATTGAGCAACAGTCTTGCACGAAAATCGTTTCGGAGGATCATTTCTTGTCCGATATGCTGGACGCCGTAGACGCTAAAATCCTCGATCTCATTCAGCACGACGCCGGATTGTCGGTCGCCGAGATCGCCGAACGGGTCGGTTTGTCGTCCAGCCCGTGCTGGCGGCGCATCAAGCGGCTGGAGGATGACGGGGTCATCCAGCGCCGCGTGACCATCCTCGATCGCGAGAAGCTGGGCCTCGATTTCGAGGTCTACTGCACGGTCAAGCTCTCCTTGCCGACCAAGGAGAACCTGGAGACCTTCGAGCAGTCGGTGAAGCGCTGGCCGGAAGTGGTGCAATGCGCCACCGTCACCGGCGCGGCCGACTACGAGCTGCGCATCGTCACGCGCGACATGCACGCCTTCGACGACTTCCTGCGGGAGAAGATCCTGTCGCTCGGGTTGGTTTCCAACATCGAGAGCCGGATCGTGATCCGGGCGGTGAAGAACTCCACGGCCGTGCCCCTGGGACTGATCAGCCCCTATGTGGGCGTGCGCGCCTAGCAGACAGGACGGCGATATCCTCCTAGCGACCGGGCCAGCGCCGCTGCAACATGGCCCGGCGCAGCAAGGAGGCCCGCATGATTGACCTGGTGATCGACAGCCGCCGACGTGACCTGGGCGGCTTCGAGGTGGGGCGCGTGCTGCCCCACGCGCCGCGCCGGATGGTCGGGCCGTTCATCTTCTTCGACCACATGGGGCCGGTGGACTTCGCCGCCGGCTTTCCCCGCACCGTGGACGTGCGGCCGCACCCGCACATCGGCCTTTCCACCGTCACCTACCTATTCGAGGGCCAGATCACCCACCGCGACAGCGTCGGCTCCGAGATCGACATCCGGCCGGGCGAGGTCAACTGGATGACCGCCGGCAAGGGGATCACCCACTCGGAACGCTTCGAGGCCCTGCGTCGGACCGGCGGATCGATGCACGGCATCCAGGCCTGGGTCGCCCTGCCCGACGGCCAGGAAGAGATCGACCCCGCCTTCGCCCACCACGGGCCGGAGGATCTGCCGACATACCAGGGCGACGGCCTGTGGGCCCGGCTGATCGCCGGCAAGGGCTTCGGCGCCGAGGCCAAGGTCAAGACCCACTCGCCGATGGTCTACGCCCACTGGCGGCTGAGCGCCGGCGCGGTGGCGGGCCTGCCGGCGGAGTATCCCGAGCGGGCGGCCTTCGTGGCCTCGGGCGCGGTCGAGATCGACGGCCAGACCCTGCACGCCGGCCAGATGGCCGTCTTCGCCCCCGGCGAGACGGTGACGGTCAAGGGCGTCCAGGACAGCGAGGTGATGGTCATCGGCGGCGAGCCGGTGGGCGAGCGGTTCATCGAGTGGAACTTCGTGTCGTCATCCAGGGATCGCATCGAGCAGGCCAAGGCCGACTGGCGCGCCCAGCGCATGAAGCTGCCGGATCTCGACCACGACGAGTTCGTGCCCCTGCCCTAGCCGGCGGCCGGGACCCTGAACTCGCCGTTCTGGAGGCGCTGGGCCAATTCGACCCGACGGATCTTGCCCAGCGGGGTGCGCGGCAGGCTCTCGATCCTGTGGACCTGCGCCTCCGGGAATCCGGCCAGGGTGGAGCGGATCGCCTCGACGACGCGGTCGAAGGGTATCTGGGCCCTGGTCTCGATGAAGATGTGCAGCTGTTCGACGTCGCCGCCGAAGCGGCCGCCCAGCACGCAGACGCCGTCGCAGGCCAAGCGGTCCTGAAGGCGGCGTTCCCAGGGTTCGGTGGGGTACTTCACCCCTTCGATGCTGATCACGTCGGTGGCGCGGCCGCGAAGGGAGATGCGGCCCTCGTCATCGAGAACGCCGAGATCGCCGGGGTAGAACCAGCCTCGGTCATAGACCCGGGCGGTGTCCGCGGCGTCGCCCAGGTGGCTGGCCGCGCCCTGCCGCGCCAGGCCCACCCGCACCCGCCCCAGTCGGCCCGGGGGCAGGGGCTCGTCGGCCTCGTCCACCACCTGCACGATGCGGTCAGGGGCGATCGTGTGCCAGAGCAGGTCCTCGTCGGTCTCGACCACCGACCGGGCCCAGAGGCCGACCTCGGTCGAGGCGACGTGGAGCACGATGGTCGGGGTCAGGCGCCGCCGCGTTTCGCGCGCCAGGGCGGCGGTCAGCGCCCCGGCGGACATGATCACGCAGGCGTCGGGGCGGCGCTCGAAGGCGCCCTCCGGCGCGGCCATCACCTGGGCCAGGTAGTGGGGCGTGGCGTGGATGTGGGTGATGCCGGGCCATTCCAGCGCGAGGTGGTGACCGCCGCGCTGATCGAACACGATGGTGGCGCCGTCGATCCAGGAAAAGATCGGCCGCAGGTAGCCCATGGCGGTCCAGAGGCCCAGATCGAAGAGGCACTGCACCGTGTCGGGGCCCTGGGCGGCGTAGGGGTCGGCAAAGCTGGCGGCGAGTCCACGAAGCGCCGCGATGCCTTCGGCCGAGTCTCCGGCGTGGGTCAGGATCGGCTTGGGGACGCCGGTGGTGCCCGACGTCAGCATGTAGTGGCCGCCAAAGCGTCCTGCGGGCGGCTCGGCCGGCAGCCCGGGAAGGGGCTGGGCGCGATCCAGTCGCTGGGTCGAGGGCGGGCCGAGGGTCAGCCGGACGGCGCCGGGCGGGGTCGCGATCTGGGGGCGAGGGTCGGTGTCGAGCGTGACGACGCAGGTCACCTGGGCGTCGGCGAACAGGGCGACGTGCTGAGGCTCGGGAATGGCGGCGGTGTCGAGGCCCAGGGCGCGCAGGGCCAGTTCGACGATCCAGCCATCCAGCAGGTTGCCGATCGAGACCAAAGCCAGGCCGCCCTGGGGAACCCGTGGCTCGAGGTCGCGCCGGCAGGCGTCGATCCGCCGCCAGAAGTCGGCATAGGCGATCGGTAGACCGTCGTGGACCAGGGCCGGCTTGTCCGGCGTGGCGAGCGCCGCCTCATGCAACTTTTCCAACAGAATCAAGGAAATGCATCCCGACAGACAACGAACCATACGCCGACAGACCTTGCTTGTCGGGCTCGCCCTTGGGAATGAACCGCATCCTCATTTCGGGTGATACCTGAGCGCCTCGATCGGGTCAGGGGCCGCCGGCCGGTACATGCCGTCCTTCAGACGCCGCGCGAGCTCAACGCGCCACACCTTGCCAAGCGGCGTGCGAGGCAGCGCGTCCACCCGGTGGATCTGCGCCTGGGCGAAGCCTCTCAGGGTCGACTGCACCGCCTCGACCAAGCGGGTCATGGGCATGGGGGCGGCGGTTTCGACGAAGACGTGCAACTCTTCCTCGTCGCCCCCGAAACGGCCGGACATGATGCAGACGCCGTCGCAGGCCAGGCGCTCGCGGAGCTGACGCTCCCAGGGGGCCGTGGCGATCTTGACGCCGTTGAGGCTGAGCACCTCGGAGACCCGGCCGTGCAGGCAGATGCGCCCGCGCTCGTCCAGCTCGCCCAGGTCCCCGGGATAGACCCAGCCGTCGTCGCCGAACGCCTCGGCGGTCTCGACGCCATCGCCCAGGTGACTGGCCGAACCCTGACGCCTGAGCGCGACCCGCACCTCGCCCAGACGTCCCGGCGGCAGGGGCTCGCCGGCCTCGTCGACCACCTGGACGACACGGTCCGGCGCGATGGTGTGCCAGCTCAGGTCGTCTTCGGTCAGCGCCCACGACCGGGCCCACAGGCCGCCCTCGGTGGAGCCGACATTGATGAAGATGCGCGACGTCAGCCGACGCCGCGTCTCCCGCCAGGCGTCGACGCCGATGGAGCCGGCGATCACCGCCAGGCGCAGGTCGGGCCGGGGCGGCAGCGCGTTTTCCGGCGCGGCCAGGATCCGCTGCAGGTGAATGGGTGTGACGTTGACGTGTGTGACCCCGGGCCATTCGAGGGCAAGGTGAGGAGGCCCCCTCTGGTCGAGAACCACACCGGCGCCGACGGCCCAGCACATGGGCGGGCGCAGATAGCCCGGCGCCGACCAAAGGCCGAAGTCGAACAGGCAGAGCATGACGTCCGACGGCGGCGGGGCGTCCGGATCGCGCACCACGTCTGCCATCGCCCGCATGGCCTGGATCGAGTCCGGCGAACCCCCGATGCGCGTCGCCACGGGCTTGGGCGCGCCGGTGGTTCCCGAGGTCAGCATGAAGTGCGTTCCGGCGATCGCGGCGCAGGTGAGGGGCGGCAGGGGCGCGCCCGGGCCGAAGGTCTGGCGCGAGGGCGGGCTGAGGGTCAGGTGGACGGCCCCTGGTGGCAAGACCAGCCCGGGTCGCGGGTCGTCGTCGAGCGTGATCACCGCCGCCACCGCCCGCTCGCCGAACCGGTCGGTTTGCCGGATGTCGCCAAGGGCCGAGGTGTCGACGCCCAGTGCGCGCAGCGCGAGGTTGATGATCCAGTTCTCCAACAGGTCGCGGGTGCAGACCAGCACCAGCGAACCGGCCGACACGTGCGGCGCCAGCGATCGTTGGCGCCCCTCGATCAGGCGCCAGAACTGGGCGTAGCTCACCGGCTCGTTGTTGAACACGATCGCCAGCCGGCCGGGGTCGGCTTCGGCGTGCGAACGAATTTGGGACAGGAGGTACATGCCTCCCTGGGGTCAGAGATCGCTGCTCCGGCCCATGAACATTTCTGACCCTGGATGACCGGCCAGCGAACATTTTTGACCTTGGGCGACGTGAGGCGCTCGAGACGCGGCCCTGGTCAGTCGTCGCTCAGGGCGCGGCGGGCCTGTTCCCAGTACTGGGCGCCGGTGATCAGGGTGACGAGGGCGGCGAGCCACAGGACCGAGTGGGCGAAGATGGTCAGCCAGCCCAGCAGGTCGGAGGTCGGGGGCAGGCCGAAGGCGGTCCAGGCGACGACCAGCAGCTCGGCCCCCAGGGCGATCAGCTGAAGCGTGGTCTTCCATTTGGCGAGCACGGTGACGGGCAGCTTGACCGCCTTGCCGGCGGCGACCTCGCGCAGGGCGCTGACGGTGAACTCGCGGAACAGGATCAGGGCGGCGGGCAGGACCACGGCCGGATTGGCGCCTTCGCAGAGGAGGCCCAGCACCGCGCCGCAGACCAGCACCTTGTCGGCGATGGGATCGAGGATGGCGCCCCAGATGCTGGTGGCGTTCATGCGCCGGGCCAGCCAGCCGTCGAAGAAGTCGGTCACCGCGGCGATGACGTAGGACCCGAAGGCCCAGCGCTGCAGGCTCTGCTGCAGGGGCACGGTGAGGGTGTCGGAAAACCAGGGCACGTCGCCGGCCGCCGCCGCCAGGGCGAAGAACATGAAGAGGGCCAGCG
>JAFEEA010000369.1 GCA_018241335.1 Pseudomonadota bacterium | reverse complement strand
CATCAGCACCCCCGCCCCGCCGTTCTCGGGGCCCAGCACGTTCTCCTCCGGCACCTCGCAATCCTCGAACACCAGCTCGCCGGTGTCCGAGCCGCGCATGCCCAGCTTGTCCAGCTTGCGGCTGACGCTGAAACCCTTGAAGTCCTTCTCGATCAGGAAGGCGGTGACGCCTCGGCTAGCCCCTTCCGGATCGGTCTTGGCGTAGACCACCAGGGTGTCGGCGTGCGGGGCGTTGGTGATCCAGAACTTGGTCCCGTTCAGCACATAGCGGTCGCCCCGCCGATCGGCGCGAAGGCGCATGCCGATGACGTCGGAGCCGGCGCCCGCCTCGCTCATGGCCAGGGATCCCACATGCTCGCCGCTGATCAGGCCGGGCAGGTAGCGGCGCTTCTGGTCTTCCGAACCCCAGCGGCGGATCTGGTTCACGCAGAGGTTCGAGTGGGCGCCGTAGCTTAGGCCTACCGACGCGGAGGCGCGGCTGACCTCCTCCATCGCCACCACATGTTCCAGGTAGCCCAGGCCCAGGCCGCCGAACTCTTCCTCGACGGTGATGCCGTGCAGGCCCAGCGCGCCCATTTCCGGCCAGAGCTGGCGCGGGAAGGCGTTGGACGCGTCGATCTCCGCGGCCAGGGGCGCGATGCGGTCGGCGGCGAAGCGGGCGGTGGTGTCGCGGATGGCGTCGGCGGTCTCGCCGAGGCCGAAGTCCATGAAGGGGCCGTGGTTCGGGATCATGGCGCACGCACTAGCACGCGCGCCGCCCGCCCGCGAGGGATCGCCCCGCTGGAGGCGTCACCTCAGGCCTTCGGAGGCGTCTCCGGGCCGGCCAGGCGCATCAGCAGCTGATAGACGGCGACGGCCGTGAAGGCGATGCCGATCAGGCCCGTGGTCAGGCCCATGACCAAAGGGTCGACGCCGCCCAGGTTCTCACCCGCGGGCGTCTTGAAGCCGAACTTGATGGCCGCCGCGAACAGCGCCAGGCCCAGGAATCCCAGGCCGGCCCAGACCAGGATGCTGACCGGCTGTCGCGGCTTCGGCGGCTTGGGCGTGAAGGCCAGGTCGGCGTCCGCGGCCGGCGCGGGCTCCGCCGCCAGCAGCGGGTCGGTGGAGACCACGTCGATGTCGCGCGGCGCCTCGTCGCCCGCCGCCTCGATCAGCGGCTCTTCGACGGCCTCCGGGGTCGCCGCCGGCTCCGGCTCCGGCGCGACGGCGACCTCAGGCGCGGTGTCAGCGGTCGCCTCGGCGGCTGGCGCAGCCTCAGTCGCCACGGTCTCGGAAGCGGGGGCCTCCAGCGCCAGGGCCTCGGCGCCCGGGGCCGTGGCGGCGATGTTCTGCAGGCGCTCGGCGAGGGCCGCCGCGGCGGTCTCGGTGGCGGTGGGGCCGGTGTCTTCCAGCGGGATCATCGGCGCCGGCGCGGCGCGCTCGGCGATGGCCCGCTCGCCGCCGAGATCGGCCTTCAGGACCATCGGCGGGCTGGTCAGGGTGAAGGGGGCGACGTCGTAGTCGATCTTGGGCGGCAGCACGGGGCTGGGCGCCGGGGCCCATGCGTCCACGGGCTTGAGGAACAACGACTTCTCATAGGACCGACGGCGGACCAGGGCGTCGACCACGATGCGCTCGCCCTCGAAGTCGGCGCGGCGCCAAAGCTCCATGGCCAGGGCCGCCTCCAGCATCCGGCCCTCGTTGATCCGCCGCAGGGTGGTGGAGCGGCGGAAGTTCTCCAGCCCGATATTGAAGGCGAAGGAGACCAGGGCGTCGAACTGGTTCTGGTTCAGGGGCGCATAGGTCCACTCGTTCACCGCGTGGGCCACGTTGATCAGGTCGTAGAGCAGCAGGGCCTCGGCGTCCGCCTCGGCGATCTCCGTCCCGGAACGGGCCGTCTTGGTGTGGCCATAGCCGATCGTCCAGCGACCATCCTCGAGCTCCGCGGCCTTGGCGCGGAACCCCTCGAAGCGCTTGATCAGGGTGATCGCCGCTCGGGAGACCTGGTGCCTGGGTGTCATCGCCTTCTGACCCGGAATGGAACACTGGGCCTACTTGCCCGCCCCCGCCCGGCAAGCTCCGGGCCAGGACCTTAAATGGGGCGACCTAAAGCAGAATCATGGCCGCGATGGCGAGCACCGCGAAGAATCCCATGAAGTCGGTCAGGAAGGTGATGAAGATCGAAGACGAGACCGCCGGGTCGCGCCCCATCTTCTCCAGCGCCAGGGGCACCAGGATTCCTCCCACCGCGGCGGTGAAGATGTTGGCCACCAGCGCCAGGCCCACGGTCAGGGCCAGCTTCGGGTCGTGGTAGAAGAAGGTCACCGCCAGGGCCATGGCCAGGGCGACGATCAC
>JAFEEA010000368.1 GCA_018241335.1 Pseudomonadota bacterium | reverse complement strand
CTCCCAGAGGGAGAAGGAGGGGCCCGCGCCGCAGGCGTGGGAGGATGAGGGGCTCCGCCCCCTACCCCACCGGAATCCGGTCGAAGAAGCTCTCCACCGGCGCCGGCGGCTCGATGCCGAACGCGCGGTCCAGCACCTCGGCCAGGTCCCGCGCGTCCTCGATGCGCCGGCTCTCCGGCGGCCCGTCCAGCGGGCGGCGGGTCAGGTTTCGGTTCAAGAGCGCCAGGCGCGCGTCCGCCTGAACCCCCGTCACCACAAGGTTGTTGACGAACAGCGACGTCGGGTGGGTCGATGTCCACCAGTTCGACAGCTCGAAGTCGGCCGCGTATTTCGGCGTTAGCCCCATGATGTAGGTCGAGCGCCACTCCGGCCCCAGCAGGGCCTGGGCCTCGTAGCCGTCCTCGTGCGGCATCAGGCGGAACTTGCCGTGCGGGGTGTCCTGCTCCAGGTGCGGCTCCAGCCGGATCGGCCCGGTCATGGTGTTGCCGCCGAACGCCGCGTCGACCAGGAACACCCCCTCGGGTAGTTCCACCCGCAGGCCCATGTGCGAGGGCGGCGGCAGGGGCAGTCCCTCGGGCCGCATCCACACCACCCGCCCGATCAGAGGCTTCAGCGAATAGCCCAGGGCCTCCAGCACCGCCTGCAGCAGGCCGTTCTGCTCGAAGCAGTAGCCGCCGCGCCGGCTGGCGACCAGCTTGGCCTGCAGGCTCTCGATGTCCAGGGCCGGGGTGCGGCCGGTGAACGGGTCCAGCCCCTCGAAGGGGATGGCCATGGGCTGGAGGCGGTGGATCCCCTTCAGGGTGTCCAGCGTGGGGGCCCGGTCGCCGGCATAGCCGATGCGGGCGAAATAGGCGTCGAGGTCGAGGGTGGCGTCGCTCATGCCGCCTTCCTCGCCTTTCGGCGCGCGTGCGTCTAGATACCCCGCCATGACCGACCAGGCCTTCCAGATCATTAGCCGGGGACCGCGCGCCGACGCGGAAGCCGCCGCCGCCGCCATCGACGCCGACCCCCTGCTGGAGGGCGCGACCTATTCGATCCTGGAGGAGGACGAGGACCGCAACGTCTGGCGCATCGACGCCTTCCCCACCACCGACGACGAGGCCGCCGGCCTGATGACGCGGCTGGCCGCCTTCCCGACCCTGCGCACTGTGAAGGAAAAACTGGCCGACGCCGACTGGCTGGCCATGGCCCTGTCCGGCTTGCCGCCGGTGCGGGCCGGGCGCTTCTTCGTCTACGGCATGCACGACCGCGGCCGCACGCCGCCCAACACCGTCAACCTGCGCATCGAGGCCGGCGCGGCCTTCGGCACCGGCCACCACGGCACCACCGTCGGCTGCCTCCTGGCCTATGACGCGCTTCTGAAGCGCCGCTCGTTCGGCAAGGTGCTGGACGTGGGCACGGGCACCGGCGTTCTCGCCATCGCCGCGCGCCGCACCGGAACGCCGGTCGCTGTCGGCACCGACATCGACCCCATCTCCGTACGGATCGCCGAGGAGAACGGCCGGGTGAACGCCGCCCGCGCCCGCTTCGTCCACGCCTCGGGCCTCGGCCACCAGGCCGTCGCCGCCCAGGCGCCCTATGACCTGGTGTTCGCCAACATCCTCGCCCGTCCCCTCGTTTTCCTGGCCCAGGACATCAAGACCGCGCTGAAGCCGGGCGGCTACGCCATCCTGTCGGGCCTGCTGCGGGTGCAGGCGCGCTACGTGCTGGCCGCCTACCTGGCCCGAGGCTTCCGCCTGGAGCGCCGCCTCAACCGCGACGCCTGGACGACCCTGGTGCTGCGGCGCGGCTGACGGCGCCCGGAACCTGCCCAACAAGCGGGCGTTTCCGGCTGCGGTCGGGGACATCAGGCATGGAGACGCCCCTTGTCCGACATCGATCCCCACACCCGCGAGGAACTGCGCACCACCTATGTGACCGGCCGCCCGGCCGTCACCGAGGTCCATCGCGTGGAGAGCCGCCCCAGCAGCGCCGGCTGGATCGCCGCCGGCCTGATCGCCGCCGTGGCCATCGTCGCCGTCGGCTTCGTCTACTACAGCCAGAACAGCGCCACGAACCCCACCAGCGACCAGTTGACCGCCGCCTCTGACCAGGGCCGCGCCCAGGGCTTCGCGGAAGGCGTCCAGAACGCCACCGCCCAGAACGCCGCCGCCGGCCAGGCGCTGGCCAGCCAGGCCGCGGCGAACCAGGCCGCCGCCCAGAGCGAGGCCGACCGCGCCGCCGCCAACCGCAAGGCTGCCGAGGAGGCCGCCAACCGCGCCCAGGCCGCCAACGCCGGCGACAACGGCCGCGACGCCGCCGCCACGGTCAACGCCCCGCCGGCCAACGCGCCGCCGTCGAACTGACCTTC
>JAFEEA010000367.1 GCA_018241335.1 Pseudomonadota bacterium | reverse complement strand
CGCCGCGAGACCAAGGGCCCGCAGATCATGCTGAGCCGCGCCCACGGCGGCTTCATGGCCAAGCTGTTCGCCCAGGAAGTTCCGGAGGTCTACGACGGGGTCATCGAGATCCGCGCCGTGGCCCGCGACCCGGGCAGCCGCGCCAAGATGGCGGTGGTGTCGAACGACAGCTCCATCGACCCGGTCGGCGCCTGCGTCGGCATGCGCGGTTCGCGTGTGCAGGCGGTGGTGGCCGAGCTGCAGGGCGAGAAGATCGACATCATCCAGTGGAACCCGGACGAGGCCACCTTCCTGGTCAACGCCCTGGCCCCCGCCGAAGTCACCAAGGTGGTGATGGACGAGGAGGACGAGCGCGTCGAGGTGGTGGTGCCCGACGAGCAGCTGTCGCTGGCCATCGGCCGCCGCGGCCAGAACGTTCGTCTTGCAAGCCAACTGACGGGTTGGCAAATCGACATCATGACCGAGAGCCAGGAGAGCGAGCGCCGCCAGCGCGAGTTCACCGAGCGCACGGCCCTGTTCCAGGAAGCCCTGGACGTCGACGAGGTCATCGCCCAGCTGCTGGTCACCGAGGGCTTCGCCACGGTGGAAGACGTGGCCTATGTCGAGGCCGACGAGATCGCCCAGATCGAGGGCTTCGACGAGGACACCGCCGAGGAAATCCAGGCCCGCGCCCGCGACTACCTGGAAAAGGAGGCCGCCGAATACGACGCCAAGCGCCGCGAGCTGGGGGTCGAGGACGCCCTGTTGGAGATCGACGGCGTCACCCTGCCGATGGCCGTGGCCTTCGGCGAAGGCGACGTGAAGACCGTGGAAGACCTGGCCGGCCTCGTGCCCGACGACATCCGCGGCTACTACGAGAGCAAGGACGGCGAGCGCGTGCGCGAGCCGGGCA
This sequence comes from Pseudomonadota bacterium, assembly GCA_018241335.1. Lineage (GTDB taxonomy): Bacteria > Pseudomonadota > Alphaproteobacteria > Caulobacterales > Caulobacteraceae > Acaudatibacter. Next base: position 1,463 of record JAFEEA010000367.1, on the reverse strand, counting down.
TCCTGGAATCCTTCGCCATGTCGCCCGAGGACGCCGAGGCCCTGATCATGCGCGCCCGCGTGGCGGTGGGCTGGATCGAGCCGGAAGCCGAGATCGAGGAGGAATTCGCCGAGGAAGACGCCGCCCTGGGCGCCGAGGCCGAGGCGGAAGAAGCCGTGATCGCGGCGGACACCGCGGAGTAGGGCCCATCGGCGCCGACGCAGCCCCTCACCCTCCCTCTCCCTCTGGGAGAGGTGTTCCCAGCCTCGCCCGGCGAGCTTTCCTTCCCTTCTCCCGTGGGGAGAAGGAGGGGCTCGCGCCGAAGGCGTGGGAGGATGAGGGGTTCCGGCGCCGGGGAGGACCGGCTCGATGACCGCCGACGTCGCCTCAAAGCCGCACAGGACCCTGGCGCAGGCCGCGCGCGAGCGCCGGGACATCGTCACCGGCGAGGTGATGGACGAGGACCGCCTGATCCGCTTCGTGGCGGGTCCCGACGGGACCGTGGTTCCCGACCTGGCGCGCAAGCTGCCCGGCCGGGGGCTGTGGGTGGCGGCGGACCGGGCCTCCGTGGAGACGGCGGCCCGCAAGGGGCTCTTTTCCCGCGCGGCCAAGGCCAGGCTGGCGGCGGCGCCGAATCTGGCCGATCAGGTGGCCGACCTGCTGCAGCGTCGGCTGCTGGCAGGCCTGGGCCTCGCCCGCAAGTCGGGCGATCTGGTGATGGGCTTCGAGAAGGTCGCCGCGGCCCTGCGCGGCGGCAAGGTCGCGGTGCTGGTCGAGGCCCTGGACGGGGCCGCCGACGGGCGCGGCAAGATGCTGGGCGTGGCCGCCAGGGCGCAGCCGCCGCCGATCGTGATCGGGCTGTTCACGACAGGCGAATTGGGTTTGGCCTTGGGCGGCGAGAATGTGGTACACAGCGCCTGCCTTGCGGGGCGGACCTCTGATCGCTGGACTTTCGACGCCCGGCGCCTATCTGGCTTCCGTCCGCTTCTCCCTGAGAGTTGGCGCGAGGAGCCTTGAAAGGGTGGGGTCCAACCCCGCCCCTTGAAGCATTTGGAATTTGTGTGCCGGGCGTCCTTGTCCGGTGGGATTTAGTCAAGCGAGCGCATGACGGACGACAACGAAAACGACCGGTCCAATTCAGGCCAAGGGGGCCGCGCGCCCCTCACCTTGAAGCCGCGCAGCGGCGGGGCGGTCAGCGCCGGTGTGGTGAAGCAGACCTTCAGCCACGGCCGGTCCAAGACGGTGGTCGTCGAGACCAAGCGCCGGCGCATCGACGCGCCAGCGACGAACCTGGCCGCGCCGTCCTCGTCCGAGAAGCGCGGCTTCGACACGCGCCCGGCCGCGCCCCAGGCGCCGCGCCCGGCGCCCGCCGCCGACACCGGGGGCCTGAGCGAAGAAGAGCGCCGCGCCCGCCAGAAGGTCGCCGCCGAGTTCGCCCGCCAGCAGGCCGAGCGCCAGGCCGCCGAGGCCGCCGCCCAGGCGCG
>JAFEEA010000366.1 GCA_018241335.1 Pseudomonadota bacterium | reverse complement strand
GCACCCTGAAGGTGACCTTCTAGTCTCCACGAAAATCTGGATACGGAGCGGCCGCCGGAGCGATCCGGCGGCCGTTTTCGTTCAGCCGCGGCCGATGTAGGGCATCTTGGTCGCCATCACGGTCATGAACTGGACATTGGCGTCCAGCGGCAGGCCGGCCATGTAAACCACCGCGTCGGCGACATGGGTCACGTCCATCACCGGCTCGACGGCCATCGAGCCGTCGGCCTGGGGCACGCCCTGGCTCATCCGCGCGGTCAGCGGCGTCTCGGCGTTGCCGATGTCGATCTGGCCGCAGGCGATGTCGTGCGCGCGCCCATCCAGCGAGATCGAGCGCGTCAGGCCGGTGATGGCGTGCTTGGTCGCCGTATAGGGCGCCGAGTTGGGCCGGGGCGCATGGGCCGAGATCGAGCCGTTGTTGATGATCCGCCCGCCGCGCGGGTCCTGGGCTTTCATCATCCGGATCGCCCCTTGGGCGCAGAGGAAGGCGCCGGTCAGGTTCACGTCCACTACCCGCTTCCAGGCCTCAAACGACAGCTCTTCCATCGGGACCGGCGGCGCGCCCGTCCCGGCGTTGTTGAACAAAAGGTCCAGCCGCCCGAACGCGCGCCCGACCTCGTCGAACAGCCTGGTCACCGCTTCCGGATCGCCGACGTCCGCCTGGACCGCCATGGCCCGCCCCTCCATCTCGGTGATCTTCTGGGCCACCGGGGCCAGACGCTCCATCCTCCGCCCCGCCAGGACCACGCACCAACCCGCCCGCGCCAGGGCCAGGGCCGAGGCTTCGCCGATGCCGCTGCCGGCGCCGGTGACGAGGGCGATGCGGGTCATGGGCGCGCTCCGTGCTGGGCCAGCCAGGCGTCGACGCGCACCTGCGCGTTCTGGCGGATGTTCATGTAGTACAGGCCGTAGTCGTACACGTGATAGATGCCCCCCAGGGTCAGGATGTTGTTGAACGCCCGGCCGCTGGACGCGGGAATGTCCACGCCGAGCTGGCCATGTTCGCACCATGCGCCGGTCAGCCGCGGGATCGGCGCAGGCATTGGCCCGGCGGGTGAGCCTGGCACGGCGCCAAGGTTGGCGTCCGGCCCGGCGCCGCCACCTTCCGTCCAGGTCAACGGGTTGACGCAGACGATCGGCCGGCCCTCCACCGGCTCGTACCGGCCATCGAGCCAGATCACCGCCCGCTCCGACCGCCGCTGGTCGTCCTTGCCCCGGCGCACGCTGTTCCAGTTGACCACGCAGGCGGTCTGCCGCGCCGAACGGCAGACCGGGAGGCCCTTGGCCTCGATCGCTTCCGGCAAGGACGAGCCGGGGATGACCGCGTAGACCAGCCGCTTGGCCAGCGGCGTGCCGATCACCCGCTCCTGCAGCAGGCGCATGGCGTGGATCGAGCCTTGGCTGTGGCTGGCGATGATGAACGGGCGGCCGTGGTTCTCGTGGGTGATGTACCAGTCGAAGGCCCGCAGGACGTCGGAGTAGGCCAGGTCGATGGCGGCGAAGCCGTCCGGGCCCGGGCGGGTGAAGGCCGCCAGCTCCGCCTGGCGATAGCGCGGCGCATAGATCCGGCAGCAGCCGTTGAAGGCGCCGGCCTGGTTGCGCAGCACGCTTCGGTCGACGCCCTGGCCCGTGCGCCCCCCTTCGTCATAGGCCGCGTTCCAGTCGCCGCCGATCACATAGGTGGTCGGGTGGATGAAGAACACGTCCGCCTTGGCCGTCGCCTGGCGATCGCGCGCGCTGGTCCCGGCCGGGGTGTCGCTGGCCGCCGAGGGCCGCCCCGGCCACGCCGCCCAGGCCGCGGGCGAGGCGTAGTCTGGCGCCGGCGGGGCGGCGGCGGGATCGAAGGGGCCACGCGGGCTCATCAGCAATCCCTGAGCACTCGCCGACGGCGCGGCGAAGAAGACAGCGCCCACGGCGCACACGACAAGGGCGACCGTCCATCGGCCCATGGTTCGATCTCCCGGCTTGTCTCCTGCCCTATCCACGTCCGAATACTGCCAGACCGTCGCCGTGACGCCCGCTATCAGTCCCGGACCGTCTTTCGCCACGCCGCCAGGAGAACCCCCATGCGTCCCACGCCTGCCCACAAGCGCGAGGTCTTCCGCCACCTGCACGCCGAGGGCTGTTTCGTCCTGCCCAATCCCTGGGACGCCGGCTCGGCCGTGGTGCTGGAGAGCCTCGGCTTCAAGGCGCTGGCCTCCACCAGCGCCGGCATGGCCTGGTCCATGGGCCGCCCCGACTACGGCATCGCCCGCGACGAGGTGCTGACCCACCTGTCGACCCTGACCCATGCGGTCGACCTGCCGATCAACGCCGACTTCGAGAACGGCTTTTCCGACGAACCCGAGGGCGTCGCC
>JAFEEA010000365.1 GCA_018241335.1 Pseudomonadota bacterium | reverse complement strand
GCCAGGGCCTTGCGGCTGCCGTGCACGCGCACGATGCCGGCGTCGGCGCCGGTGGACGAGTCCTCCAGCGTGTCGGCCATCACGTGGCGGTCGTACTGTTCCCAGAGCCAGCGCTTGGAGGCGGCGTCGGGGCAGGAGACCAGCTTGAGGATCGCCGCCTCCCAGTCGGCCGGGGCGGGGACGGTGGCCGGGTCCAGGCGCGGTTGCAGCGCCGGCTGCACCCAGGGGCGGTCGTACAGCGGCGCATCGTCCGACAGCGGCGCCAGCGGCAGGTCGCAGACCACCTCGCCCTTGTGCTTCAGAACGATGTGGCCGGTGTCGGTGGTCTGGCCGATGACGGCGGCGTCCAGGCCCCACTTCTCGAAGATGCGATAGCCGTCGGCCTCGCGGCCCGGCTTCAGGATCGCCAGCATCCGCTCCTGGCTTTCCGACAGCATCATCTCATAGGCGCTCATGCCCTCTTCGCGCTGGGGCACGGCGTCGAGGTCGAGCTCGATGCCGACGCCGCCTTTGCCGGCCATCTCGACCGACGACGAGGTGAGGCCGGCCGCGCCCATGTCCTGGATCGCCTCGACCGCGCCCGAGGCCATCAGTTCCAGCGTCGCCTCGATCAGCAGCTTCTCGGCGAAGGGGTCGCCGACCTGGACGGTGGGACGCTTTTCCTCCGAGTCCTCGTCGAACTCGGCCGAGGCCATGGTCGCGCCATGGATGCCGTCGCGGCCGGTCTTGGAGCCGAAGTAGACGACCGGCAGGTTCGGCCCCGGGGCGGCCGAGTAGAAAATCTTGTCGGAGTCGGCCAGGCCCACGCACATGGCGTTGACCAGGATGTTGCCGTCGTAGCCGCGGTGGAAGTTGGTCTCGCCGGCGACGGTGGGCACGCCCACGCAGTTGCCGTAGCCGCCGATGCCGGCCACCACGCCGGCCACCAGGCGGCGGGTCTTGGGATGGTCCACGTCGCCGAAGCGTAGGGCGTTCAGCAGGGCCACCGGCCGCGCGCCCATGGTGAAGACGTCGCGCATGATGCCGCCCACGCCGGTCGCCGCGCCCTGGTAGGGCTCGATGAAGCTGGGGTGGTTGTGGCTCTCCATCTTGAAGACGCAGGCCTCGCCGTCGCCGATGTCCACCACGCCGGCGTTCTCGCCCGGACCCTGGATCACGCGCGGGCCCTTGGTGGGGAACTTGGCCAGATGCTTGCGGCTGGACTTGTAGGAGCAGTGCTCGGACCACATCACCGAAAAGACGCCCAGCTCGACCAGGTTCGGCTCGCGGTTCAGGCGCTGGAGAATGACGTCGTATTCCTCGGCCTTCAGGCCGAACTCGCGGGCCGTTTCGGCCATGGTCTTGGGGGCGCTCATGGCGTGGCTTCTAGCGGGGTTCGGGGTGGGAGGCGATAGGCGAGGGAGCCGCGCTTCAGGCGCTGGCGAGGGCGCTCTGGAACAGGATCGCGCCGTCGGCGGAGCCGAGTTCGGCTTCGAAGGCGCGGTCGGGGTGGGGCATGATGCCGAGGACGTTGCCGCGGCCGTTGACGATGCCGGCGATGTCGCGGGACGAGCCGTTGGGATTGTCCTTGTAGCGGAACACCACCTGGCCCTCGCCCTCCAGCCGGTCGAGGGTGGCCTCGTCGGCGAAATAGGCGCCTTCGCCGTTGCCGATGGTCATGCGCGCGTCGCGTTGGCGGTAGGCGGAGGTGAAGCGGGTCTGCTGGTTGACGATGTCGAGGTCGACGGCCTTGCAGACGTACTTGAGCCCCTCGTTGCGCAGCAGGGCGCCGGGCAGCATGTGGGCCTCGCACAGCACCTGGAAGCCGTTGCAGATGCCGACCACGGCCACGCCCCGCTCGGCCGCCGCCTTGACCGCGCCCATCACCGGCGAGAGGGCCGCCATGGCCCCGCAGCGCAGGTAGTCGCCGTAGGAGAAGCCGCCCGGCAGCACGATCAGGTCCAGCCCCGCCGGCAGGTCGTTGTCGCCGTGCCAGACCATGTCGACCTTGGCGTCGGTGGACCGTTCGATGGCGACCTTGCAGTCGCGGTCGCAATTGGATCCGGGGAAGACGACGACGGCGGCTTTCATGGGGCGGGGACCTTTTGGGGCGCCGGGTCAGAGGCCTCTGACGGGGCGGGGAAGCGGGTGCGGAAATCGAAGGCGAATGGGGTGGGGCCGTGGCGGCGGATATGCAGCAGGCGCTCGACGCAATCGTCCAGGGTCGGGATGTGACCCTCGGGGACCCACCAGATGGCCTGGAAGGCCTCTCGCGGCTGCTCGAACCACTCCAGGCGCCGGCGCACGAAGTCGCGGTGCTCGGTGCGGTAGGCGAAGGCGGCCAGGTGCTCGATGGTCTGCCAGACGGTGGCGTTGATCAGCAC
>JAFEEA010000364.1 GCA_018241335.1 Pseudomonadota bacterium | reverse complement strand
GTTGGCGACCTTGGGGCTGACGAAGCTGATCGCCCGCACATCGATCAGGCTCTGGGCGTTGTCGCCCCAGGCGACCTGTGGGCTCTGCGGGTTGGCGGGACGAAAGGCGTCAGCCCACCGCTGCTGCTCCGCCGGCGCCGAAAGGATCGAGACCTGGCGGAAGTTCTGCTCGGCCGCCTGCGGCAGCCATCCCTCGCGCGAGCGGACATAGAGGCCGAGGAAGTACTTGCTGACCGCCTCCTCATAGGTGAGGTGGTCCTGGCCCTTCAGGCCGGTCATCACGTCCACGGCCCCGGTGGTCCGGTCGACCCGGACCACGAACGGCTCCACGCTCTTCAGCGGCGTCAGGGCGGCCACCGCGCCGACCGCCGCCAGGGCGAGCACGCCGGCGCAGGCCGCCACGCTCCAGGCCAGGCGACGCGAGCGCAAGGCGTCGGCCAGGCGATCCTGGTCCCATCGCCGGGCCTCGTCGAAATAGACCTTCAGATCGCTCTGCGGGACCCCGCTCATGGCCGTCGCCCCCCACAAGGATGGAAGGAGCGGGGATCTTGCGGCGGCTTGGCCGGTGTTGCGCTGACGGCGGGGTCAGGCGCCTTGCCGGCTGGATCGGGTAGGCTCGCAAGCACGCTGCCGAAAGGATTGGCGGGACGGCGGTGATGGCCGTCGCACACGGCGGGCTTAGGATCCGGCGCGTGGGCGCAGGCCGCCAGGGTGAGAAGGGCCGCGAGCGTCGTGACCGCGACGTGGCGTCGGAAGGTCTTCGGCATCAGGCGACGCTCCGGGCTGGACGGATCGAGCCTCCGCTACGCGGCGCGGCGCGCTGGCCGGCCCGGGCCATGCCGGCGGCGCTGCCCGCGGGGCCGCCGCGGAAGGCCGCGCCGACCGCATTGCCGAAGTCGGCGATGCCGGCGCTGGCGCCGCCGGCGATCCCCGCGGCGATGGCGGGGGTCTGCAGGAAGAAGATCGCGCCCAGGATGCAGAGCGCGATGAAGATCAGGCCGCCGGCTGTCGGGTCGACGCCGTCGATCTGGCCCCACTGGTCGCCGACCAGGCTGAGGATCATCTGGAAGATCGTGACGATGAGCGCCATCAGCACCAGGTAGTTCACCGCCTGGCTGAGCCAGCCGAAGAAGAACCGGCGGCTCCCCTCGAAGAGGGCGCAGGCGATGAAGATCGGACCCAGCGCCACGAGGAGGGCCAGGGTCACCTTGGCGACGACCACCACCCCGAAGCCGAGGGCGGCCGCCAGGGCGCCGATGACGTAGACGGCGACCGAAACGGCGATGGGCGCCAGGTTGGAAGGGTTGGCGGTCTTGCCGATCTTCTCGCCAAGATAGCTGGCGCGGCCGAAGAACTGATCGAAGGCGGTTCCAGGATCCGTGGCGGCCGTCCCGCTGATCGCCTGGGTCAAGGTGTCCGGAAGGGTGTGGAACAGCGGGGTCGTCACCCAACTGGAGTAGGCGACCGTCGTGGCCAACATGTAGATCAGCGCCAGCTTCAGCGATCGTACCGCGAAGTCCACGATCGGTTCGGCTATCGCGCCGCGCAGGATCGCAAACCCGTAGAGCAGGACGTAGAGCGCCAGGGCGGCCCGCATGGGTCCGGAGACCTGGGCGATGACCGCCGAGGCCCGCTCGTTGAGGAACGCGTCCAGCTTGCCATCGATGAAGCTGTACGCCGGCCCGAAGATCTGGAACGGCCCGCTCACCGGAAAGACCTCCCGTACAGCGACAGGCGCGCGGCGATTTGCGCCTGGGCGATCCCGCCGTCGGCGTTCCCGCACTCTGCTCCCCGGTGAGAGCCAGCCTCGCAATCGACCAACACCTTGGCCGCTTCGTCGAGGTGAACGTGGACATAGCTGTCCGAACGGGCCTGCGAAGCGCCGCCCGCAAGCGCCATGAGGAAGACGAGGCTCGCCCGGGTCATTGGAAGGCCGCCTTGTACAGGGCAAGGCGCGCGTCACTGTCCGCCGCGGCCTTTTCCCGGTCGCGCTGAGTCTGGATCTGTTCCTGAGCCGCCTGCGCCATGCCCAGGCCCCGAAGACGCATCTCGTCATTGGCGATCATCGCCTGCTCGGCCGCGATCCGGGCCTGCAGGTCCATCACCGCCCGCGCATTCGGGGCCGTGTCCAGCGCCGACTCCAGCTGCTTCAGGCCCGTCAGGCGGGTGGCCGCGGCGTCGGCGACGGCTTCGCCGGTGGCCAGGTTGAGCGCGGCGCGATTGCCGGCGGCGGCCAGGTCGGCGCCCGCCTGATCGCCGGGTTGCGGGGTATAGAGCCGGTTCGCGCTGCGGATGGCCTGCGCCCGCGTTCCGATGGCGCCCAGCGCCGTCAGATCGCCGCGCGCCGCGCTGACGAAGGCGTCGGCGTCGGGCA
>JAFEEA010000363.1 GCA_018241335.1 Pseudomonadota bacterium | reverse complement strand
TGGCCTGCGCCGGCTGCGGCAAGATCGACTATCCGGACGAGATCCTGAACCAGCGCCTGAGCTATGATCAGTGCATGGAGGCGATCGACGAGTGCGGCGCCCCCGTGGTCTCGATCGCCGGCGGCGAGCCGCTGCTGCACAAGGACCTGCCCAAGATCGTGCAGGGCTTCCTGCAGCGGAAGAAGTTCGTGATCCTGTGCACGAACGCCCTGCTGCTGACCAAGAAGATCGATCAGTACAAGCCCGACCCGATGTTCACCTGGTCCATCCACCTGGACGGCGACAAGGTCATGCACGACAAGTCGGTGTGCCAGGACGGCGTCTACGAGATCGCCACCAAGGCTATCGCGCTGGCCAAGTCCAAGGGCTTCCAGGTCAACATCAACTGCACCCTGTTCCAGGGTACGGACCCGGACCGCACCGCCGCCTTCCTGGACGAGATGAAGCGCCTGGGCGTCAACGGCGTCACCATCTCCCCCGGCTACGCCTACGAGCGCGCGCCGGATCAGGAGCACTTCCTGAACCGCACCAAGACCAAGCAGCTGTTCCGCGACATCTTCGCCCGCGGCAAGGGCAAGGGCTGGGCCTTCACCCAGTCGACCATGTTCCTGGACTTCCTGGCCGGCAACCAGGCCTACGCCTGCACGCCCTGGGGTAACCCGACCCGCACCGTGTTCGGCTGGCAGAAGCCCTGCTACCTGCTGGGCGAGGGCTACGCCAAGTCGTTCAAGGAGCTGATGGAAGACACCGCCTGGGACGACTACGGCGTCGGCAACTACGAGAAGTGCGCCGATTGCATGGTCCACTCGGGCTTCGAGGCCAGCGCGGTGATGGACACCGTCAAGCATCCGCTCAAGGCCCTGGCCGTCTCCCTGCGCGGCCCGCGCACCGAGGGGCCGATGGCCGAGGACATCTCCCTCGCCAACCAGCGGCCCGCCAAATACGTCTTCTCCGAGCACGTCGAGAAGAAGCTGGCCGAGATCAAGGCCGCCAACCCGCGGGCCCGGAAGGTGGCCAAGGTCTAGGGGAGCGGGGCGGGCGGTTGGAACGCTTCTAGCCCCGCCCCCAAACACCCGCTCATCCCGACGAAAGTCGGGACCCAGGAAAGCTTTGCCACCACCAGAAAGCTCGGGTGACCGGCTGATCCTGGACTGGCCGATGGATACCTGAGGGGCCGCCCTGGGTCCCGACTCTCGTCGGGATGATCGGACCTGGGGGAAGCCATTTCCGGAGGGCTCGTTGGGGGCGTGGAGAGGCCCCTCTCCATTGCCAACGGTCGTTCCCCACCTCGATTCAAACGCGTACCCCACACCCCCCCAACGCCCACTCAAGATTGCGCGGGCAAACTGAGCCACTACATTCCTGGGACCGACTCCCTCGGAGGGGTCGATGGGGGCGCGGAGGATCAGCGCGATGCGCGCGTTTGTAGCCTGGACGGCTCTGAAGGTCGTCGCGGCGCTGTTGGCGATCTGGCTCGTGGTCCGGATCGCCATTCCCTACCTGGTCGACGCCCACGACGACGCCCTGGCCATCGCCGCCCTGGCGCTGGGGCTCGTGACCCTGCTGGGCGCGGGCTGGTTCGCCTTTACGCTGTGGCTCGACATCAGACGCTTCCGGCGCGCCCAGGCCGCCGGCGGGCAGCTCCTGGCCAATCCCAAAGGACCGAAACGATGAAGCGCCTCTTCGTGCTCTGCGCCGCGGCGCTGCTGCTGGCGGCCTGCGGCCAGGTCAAGCCCGGCCATGTGGGCATCAAGGTCAACCAGTACGGTTCGGGCGCGGGGGTCTCCAGCGAACCGCTGGGGGTCGGGACCTATTTCACCCCGTTCGGCACCTCGATCATCGAGTATCCGGTCTTCACCCAGACCTACACCTACACCGGCAGCCAGAACGAAGGGTCCCAGAACAACGAGGAGTTCACCTTCCAGGACAAGAACGGCCTCAACATCGAGAGCGACATCGCCGTCAGCTATTCGGTGAACCCGTCCCTTGCGCCAAAGCTCTATTCCAAGTTCCGCACCGACGCCGCGGGCCTGGTCAGCGGCCAGATCCGCAACTCCATCCGCAATTCGCTCAACGACCGGGCGTCGGCGCTTGGGGTGGAGGAGATCTACGGTCCCAAGAAGGCCCAGCTCCTGGCCGACGTGCAGTCCGACGTGAGCAACTACTTCAAGCCCTACGGGCTCAACATCGAGAAGCTGTTCTACGCCGGCACCATCCGCATGCCGCAGCAGGTGCGCGACCAGATCAACCAGCGCATCGCCAACGAGCAGGCGGCCCTGGCGGCCCAGGCCAACGTCGCCACCGCCACCGCCAACGCCCAGGCCAAGATCGAGGCCGCCAAGGGCGACGCCGAGGCCAACCGCCTGATCGCCGA
>JAFEEA010000362.1 GCA_018241335.1 Pseudomonadota bacterium | reverse complement strand
GGCTGCGAGAGCCTGGTGCTGCGCATGGCCGATTCCACGGCCGACCAGGCCGCGCGGGCGGCGTTCGGCATCACCCTGGCCGCCTATCGCTTCGACAAGTACCGGACCACCGAGAAACCCGAGAAGAAGCCCTCGGTGTCCAAGGCCCACATCGCCCTGGACGAACCCAAGCCGGCGGCGAAGGCGTTCAAGCCGGTCTCGGCCCTGGCCGATTCGATCATCCTGGCCCGCGACCTGGTCTCCGAGCCGGCCAACGTCCTCTATCCGGAAGAGTTCGCCCGCCGGGTGAAGAAGCTGACGGACCTGGGCCTGGAGGTCGAGATCCTGGGCGAGAAGGAGATGAAAAAGCTGGGCATGGGCTCGCTGCTGGGCGTCGGCCAGGGCAGCGTGCGCGAGAGCCAGCTGGCGATCATCCAGTGGAAGGGCGCCAAGGACCCGGGCGCCCAGCCCGTGGCCTTCGTGGGCAAGGGCGTCTGCTTCGACACCGGCGGCATCAGCCTCAAGCCCGCCGACGGCATGGAGGAGATGATCACCGACATGGGCGGCGCGGCGGCCGTCACCGGGGTGATGCGCGCGCTCGCCGCCCGCAAGGCCAAGGTCAACGCGGTGGGCATCCTGGGCCTGGTGGAGAACATGCCTGACGGGAACGCCCAGCGTCCCGGCGACGTGGTGACCAGCATGTCCGGCCAGACCATCGAGGTGATCAACACCGACGCCGAGGGCCGCCTCGTGCTGGCCGACGCCGTCTGGTACTGCCAGCAGCGCTTCAAGCCCAAGTTCCTGATCGACCTGGCGACCCTGACCGGGGCCATCGTCATCGCGCTCGGCAAGGACATCGCCGGCCTCTACAGCAACAACGACGGCCTGGCCGAGAACCTGATGGCGGCCTCCAAGGCCACCGACGAGGCGCTGTGGCGCATGCCCCTGCCGCCCGCCTATGAGAAGCAGATCGACAGCAATGTCGCCGACGTGAAGAACACTGGCGGCCGTCCGGGCGGTTCGATCACCGCGGCCCTGTTCATCCAGCGCTTCATCAAGGACACCCCCTGGGCGCACCTGGACATCGCCACCACCGCCTGGAAGCCCAGCTCGACGGTGCCCACCATCCCCAACGGCGCGACGGGCTTCGGCGTGCGGCTGCTGGATAAGCTGGTGGCCGACTTCTACGAAGGCTGAGACGGCGGGGTGACGGTGGCAAGCGGCTTGCGGTTCGCCCTGGTCCCCAGTCCGCTCCTGGGGCCGGTCAGCCTGCGGGGAACGGCGCGGGCGCTGTCCGATCTGGGGTGGGCGGCGGCGGTCGCGGACTATGGCGAGGTGACGGCCGCCGACACCTACGACGCCATCGCCGACCGGGCGGCCGCCGCCGTCGGGACGGCGCCGCAAGGCCTGATCCTGGTCGGCCACAGCGGGGCGGGCGGCCTCCTGGCGGGGATCGCGGCGCGGACGGCGCCGGCGGGCGTCATCTTCGTCGACGCGATCCTGCCCCATCCCGGGCGCAGTTGGTTCGAGACCGTGCCGCCGGCCCTCGCCAAGCGGCTGAAGGGGATGGCGACGGCCGGCCGATTGCCCGCTTGGAACCGCTGGACGTCGGACGACCCGGTGACGCGCCTGGTGGCCGACCCCGCCGCACGGGCGGAGGTGGTTGCGGCCCTGCCGTCGGTCCCCGTGGCCTATCTCGCCGCCCGCGCGCCGGACTGGCCGCCGATCTCCGCGCCCTGCGCCTACGCGCAGCTCAGCGAGACCTACGCCCGCGAAGCCATCGCCGCCCGCGCGGGCGCATGGGAAGTGGTTCGCGAGGACCTGCATCACCTCGCCATGGTCACCGACCCTGCTAGGGTGGCGGCTGTTCTGGCCGAGACGGCCGAAACCCTGGTGGCGGCGTGAGCGGTCAAGCCTGCGAGGTTTGGTTCTACCACCTGGAGCGATCCTCGCTGGAGCAGGTGCTGCCGGAGCTCCTGGAGAAGACCCTGGCGCGCGGCTGGCGGGCTCTGGTGCGCACGGGCGATCCGGCGAGGGTGGATCATCTGGACGGCTGGCTGTGGTCCTATCGCGACGACAGCTTCCTGCCCCACGGCCACGATGGCGAACCCATGGCCGAGCGACAGCCGGTGCTGATCACGCGCGGGCCAGACAACGCGAACGCGGCCCAGGCGTTGTTCCTGCTGGACGGCGCCGAGCCGGGCGACATCTCGGCCTTCGAGCGGTGCGTCGTGCTGTTCGACGGCCGCGACGAATCGGCGCTTTCAGAGGCGAGGCGGCGCTGGTCGCAGTTCAAGGCGGTCGGTGCGCCGGTGTCGTATTGGCGGCAGGGAGAGACACGCGGATGGGAAAAGCAGGCCTGAAGCTGGCGCCGGCGGTCGGGGCCTTGGCATGGCTG
>JAFEEA010000361.1 GCA_018241335.1 Pseudomonadota bacterium | reverse complement strand
CCCAGAGGGAGAAGGAGGGGCCCGCGCCGGAGGCGTGGGAGGATGAGGGGTTACGCCCTTCCCCCTTACCAGGCCCCAATTTCGCGCAGGGTGCGGGCCAGTTCCATGGGCACTTCGGCCTCGTCGCCCGCCGCGGCCAGATCCGGCGGGGCGTCCTTGCCTTCCAGGTAGCGCCAGCCCTGGAACGCCCGGCGCGGGGTCGGCATGGTCAGGACGACCTTGGGATCGAGGGTCACTTCGCAGCGGGCGGCCTGGCCCTCGCCCACCGTGTCCACGGCCCAGATGCGCTGTCGCGACAGGATAAAGCCCTTGTAGACCCGGTAGAGCGAGCCGCCCTCGACCAGCTCCGCCGCCCGTTTGGGCGTCTGTCGGGTGCGCATCTTCCAGGGCTGGTCCTCGCCGATCTCGGACCGCCACCAGTCGATCAGTTCCTCGACCGTGTCGCAGCCGACGCAGAGCTTGACCAGGTTGAGGCTCATGCCGGCTCCAGGCGCACCAGCACCGCGCCTTCGGACACCTGGTCGCCCATCGCCACCTGCACCTCGGCCACCGTGCCGGCGAAGGGCGCGGTCAGGGCGTGCTCCATCTTCATGGCTTCCAGGGTGACCAGGGGCGCGCCCTTGGCCACCACGGCGCCCGCCTGGGCGGCCAGGGCGACGATCTTGCCAGGCATGGGCGAACGGATCGAACCGTCATTCCCCTCGACCGCCCCGTGCGCCCCGGCCTTGGGCCTGAGCGCCAGGGTGAAGGCCGCGCCGCCCTCGAAGAAGATCGCGTCGCCCTCGTCGTCCAGGGTGACGGCGCCCGCCTCGGCGAAGTCCACCGTTCCCACCGCGGGGGCGCCGTCGACGAGGACCGGGGCCGCATCCACCGCCGCCGCGTTCATGCGAAAGCCGCTTGCCGCGCCGGGCGACCAGGGCGAGCGCGCCTCGGCGGCGGCGGCGCCTTCCCGCCGCGCCAGGGCGGCGATGGCCGCCGCCGACGGCTTGGGATCGGGACGGGTCGTGAGGGCTTCCAGCCGGGCGTTGATGAAGTCGGTATCCAGCTTGGCCGCCAGGAAGTCCGGGTGGTCGGCGCAGTTGGCCAGGAACCAGGCGTTGGCCCGTACCGGCCAGACCTCCACGCGCCGGCAGGCCTCGGCCAGTCGGCGCGCGGCGGCCTCGCGCGTCGGCGCGTGGGCGATGAGCTTGGCGATCATCGGGTCGTAGTGCGGCGAGATCAGGCCGCCCTCCTCCACACCGGTGTCGGCGCGCACGCTGTCGGGCAGGCGGAAATGCGTCAGCGGCCCGGTTGAGGGCAGGAAGCCCTTGGCCGGGTCCTCGGCGTAGAGCCGCGCCTCGATCGCGCAGCCGTCGATGCGCAGTTGGTCCTGGCTGAGCGGCAGGGCCTCGCCGGAGGCCACGCGCAACTGCCATTCGACCAGATCCTGGCCGGTGATGGCCTCGGTGACCGGGTGCTCCACCTGCAGGCGGGTGTTCATCTCCATGAACCAGATGCGGTCGGCGCGCAGGCCCTCCGAGGCGTCGGCGATGAACTCCACCGTGCCCGCGCCCACATAGCCGACCGCCTGGGCGGCCTTGACCGCCGCGCCGCAAAGGGCCTCGCGGGTGACGGCGTCCATGCCGGGGGCCGGCGCCTCCTCGATGACCTTCTGGTGGCGGCGCTGCAGCGAGCAGTCGCGCTCGAACAGGTGCACGACATTGCCCAGGGTGTCGCCGAACACCTGCACCTCGATATGGCGCGGGCGGTTGACGTACTTCTCCAGCAGCACCCGGTCGTCGCCGAAGGCGGCCTTGGCTTCGCGCGTGGCGCTGGCCAGGGCGGCCTCAAAGTCGGCGGCCGCCTCGACCTTGCGCATGCCCTTGCCGCCGCCGCCGGCCACGGCCTTGATCAGCACCGGCCAGCCGATCGCCTCGGCCTCGGCGGCGAGGCGCGCGGGGGCCTGGTCGTCGCCGAGATAGCCCGGCGTCACCGGCACGCCGGCGGCGGCCATCAGCTTCTTGGCGGCGTCCTTGAGGCCCATGGCGCGGATCGCGGCAGGCGGCGGGCCGACCCAGGTGAGGCCGGCGGCGGTCACGGCCTCGGCGAAGTCGGCGTTCTCGGACAGGAAGCCATAGCCGGGGTGGATCGCCTGCGCCCCCGTGGCCTTGGCGGCGGCCAGGATCTTGTCGGCAACCAGGTAGCTGTCGCGGGCGGCGGGCGGGCCGATCAGCACGGCCTGGTCGGCCTCGCGGACGTGCGGCGCGGCGGAGTCCGCCTCCGAATAGACGGCGATGGTGCGCACGCCCAGGCGGCGGGCGGTGCGGATGATGCGCCGGGCGATCTCGCCGCGGTTGGCGATCAGCAGGGATGAGATCATGGACCGACCTCATAGAGCCCGATCA
>JAFEEA010000360.1 GCA_018241335.1 Pseudomonadota bacterium | reverse complement strand
CCGCTCCGCTGCCGCTGCGCGACCCCTTGGAAGGGTGCGTATGGGCCCTCGGCACAAGGCCGAGGGTGACGGGGTGAGAGAGAGAGAGAGAGAGAGCGAGGGTGTTGTCCGCGATGCCGGCGGTCCTGACTCGCCCCCTCGCCCTGCCCCCTCAGGCCTTGACCCCGAACAGCGCCCCGACGCCGGCGGTTAGGGCCATGGCGATGGCGCCCCAGAAGGTGACGCGGGCGACCGCCTTCCACACCGGCGCGCCGCCGGCCCGGGCGCCTACCGCCCCCAGGACGCCCAGGCAGACCAGGGACGCCCCCGAGACCAGGGGGGCGATCAGGGCCGTGGGGGTGACCAGCGCGGCCACGAGCGGCAGGGCCGCGCCGACCGAGAAGGTCATGGCCGAGGTGAGGGCCGCCTGGATCGGCCGGGCGGTGGTGTGCTCGGAGATGCCGAGCTCATCGCGGGCGTGGGCGGCCAGGGCGTCCTTGGCCATCAACTGCTGGGCGACCTGGCGGGCCAGGGCCGGCTCGACCCCGCGGGCGGTGTAGAGACCGGCCAGTTCGTTCAGCTCTGAGTCCGGCTGGGTGGCGAGTTCGGCGGTCTCGCGCGCCAGGTCGGCGGACTCGGTGTCGGCCTGGGAGCTGACGGAAACGTATTCGCCCGCGGCCATGGACATGGCGCCGGCCACCAGGCCCGCGACCCCGGCGACGAAGATCTCGCCCCGGCCCTGGGCGGCGGCGGCGACCCCGACGATCAGGCTGGCGGTGGAGACGATGCCGTCGTTGGCCCCCAGGACCGCGGCGCGCAGCCAGCCGACGCGGGCGATGAGGTGGCGTTCGGCATGCAGGCGGC
Source organism: Pseudomonadota bacterium (assembly GCA_018241335.1). Taxonomy (GTDB): domain Bacteria; phylum Pseudomonadota; class Alphaproteobacteria; order Caulobacterales; family Caulobacteraceae; genus Acaudatibacter. The sequence continues at coordinate 1,594 of JAFEEA010000360.1, read as the reverse complement.
TCATGAGGGTGCGGGCTCCGGCTCTGAGGGCCCGTTATCGCCCCATCGGCGCAGGCTTGGCTACCGGTGGAGGCGCAGCGCATGCCCGTGGCGGGAAACTTCCCGCTTGACGGCCGCCGCGTCGCCCGGCGCCTGATAGGCGATCCTGGCGCGAAGGCCCCGCAGCGAACGACGCGGCCCGCGCCCCCTCGCAGGAGACACCGCCCATGAGCGCCGACGGCCAGACCACGACCGACAAGTCCGCCTATGACATCGCCGCGCTGGGGTTCGATCCCGACGCCCTGCGCGAGAAGTACCGCCACGAGCGCGACCGGCGCCTGCGTCCGGAGGGCAACGACCAGTACGTCGAGGCGGCCGGCGACTTCCGCCACTACATCGACGATCCCTATGTGGAGCCGGGCTTCACCCGCGCGCCGCTGACCGACACGGTGGACGTGCTGGTGGTCGGCGGCGGCTTCGGCGGCCTGCTGGCGGCGGCGCGGCTGAGCGAGGCGGGGATCAAGGACATCCGCATCCTGGAGAAGGGCGGCGACTTCGGCGGCACCTGGTACTGGAACCGCTATCCAGGCGCCCAGTGCGACATCGAGAGCTACATCTACCTGCCGCTGCTGGAAGAGACCGGCTACATCCCCAAGGAAAAGTACAGCTTCGCCGCCGAGATCCGCGACCACGCCCGGCGCATCGGCGAGACCTTCGACCTCTATCGCCTGGCCTGTTTCCAGACCGAGCTGAAGGAACTGCGCTGGCTGGAGGACGAGGGGCGCTGGCTGGTGACCACCAACCGCGACGACGCCTTCAAGGCCCGCTTCGTGGTGATGTCCAACGGGCCGCTGAACCGGCCCAAGCTGCCGGGCATCCCCGGCATCGAGACCTTCAAGGGCCACAGCTTCCACACCAGCCGCTGGGACTACGCCTACACGGGCGGGAATTCCTTCGGGAACCTGGACAAGCTGGCCGACAAGAAGGTGGCGATCATCGGCACCGGGGCCACGGCGATCCAGTGCGTGCCCCACCTGGGCAAGGCGGCGGGGCACCTCTACGTCTTCCAGCGCACCCCCTCGTCGGTGGACCTGCGCGGCAACCGGCCCACCGACCCCGCCTGGGCCAAGAGCCTGACGCCCGGCTGGCAGCGCCGGCGGATGCAGAACTTCAACACCCTGGTCTCGGGCGGCCACCAGGACGAGGACCTGGTCAGCGACGGCTGGACCGACATCATCCGCAACCTGGGCGCCGCCGTGGCCGCGCGCATGGCCAAGGGCGAGGGCCCGGCCCTGACGCCCCAGGAACTGGGCCGCGAGATGGAGCTGGCCGACTTCAAGAAGATGAACCAGATCCGCGCCCGCGTGGACGAGGTGGTCAAGGACCCCAGGACCGCCGAGGCGCTGAAGCCCTGGTACCGCCAGTTCTGCAAGCGGCCGACGTTCAACGACGACTACCTGCCGACCTTCAACCGCCCGAACGTGACCCTGGTGGACACCCTGGGCCGGGGCGTAGACCGGGTGACCGAGAAGGGCCTGGTGTTCGATGGGGTGGAGTACGAGGTCGACTGCATCATCTTCGCCACCGGCTTCGAGGTGGGCACGTCCTACACCCG
>JAFEEA010000035.1 GCA_018241335.1 Pseudomonadota bacterium | reverse complement strand
CCCGCGGCGATGATGTCGGCCACCGCCGCGCCGGCCTTGGTGACGTCGTCGAAGGCCACCAGCATGACCTGGGTGAAGCCGGGCGAGGGGGTGAGGCGCACGGTGATCTCGGTGATCACGCCCAGCAGGCCCTCGGAGCCGGTGATCAGGGCAAGCAGGTCGAAGCCCGGCCGGTCCAGGCAGTCGCCGCCCAGGGTCATCAGTTCGCCCTCGATGGTGACCAGCTCGACCTTGAGGATGTTGTGCACGGTCAGGCCGTACTTCAGGCAGTGCACCCCGCCGGCGTTCTCGGCCACGTTTCCGCCGATGGAGCAGGCGAGCTGGGAGGACGGGTCCGGCGCGTAGAACAGGCCCAGCGGCGCCACGGCGTCGGAGATAGCCAGGTTGCGCACCCCCGGCTGGACCACCGCCGAGCGGGCGTCGGCGTCGATGGAGAGGATGCGGTTGAACTTGCCGAGGCTGAGGATCACGCAGCCCGGATAGGGCAGGGCGCCGCCGGAAAGGCCGGTGCCCGCGCCGCGCGCGACCACGGGAACGCCCATCTCGCTGCAGGCCTTGAGGATCGCCTGGACCTGGGCCGTGTCGGTGGGCAGGGCGACGACGGCGGGCAGGACCCGGTAGCCCGAAAAGCCGTCGGTCTCGTAGGGGCGCAGGCCCTCGGGTTCGGTGATCAGGCCGTCGGCGGGCAGGATGGTCCGCAAGCGCGCGATCAGCGCCGCGCGGTCGACGGCGGCGAAGGTCGGATCGATGCGGTCGTCGAACTGGTCGAGCATGATGCGGGATTAGCACGGCTGGGCGGCCGCTGAAGGGGGGAAGTGCTGGGCGGGCCTTACGCCGTGACCTTCCCCAATCCGTTCATCCCGACTTGCGTCGGGATGAACGGGATAGAAGGGATGGACCCTATTCGGCCGCGGCGGCCTGGAGGCCGGCGGGGGGATAGACCTCGGCCAGAATCTCGAAGCTGCGCAGGCGCGCGGCGGGGTCGAAGACCTGGGCGGTGACCATCACCTCGTCCGGCTGGGTGCGGGCGATGAAGGCGTCTAAGCCGGCGCGGACCGTGGCGGGGCCGCCGACCACGGAGCGGGCCAGGGCTTCGCGGGCCATGGCCGCGCCGTGCGGCCCGATGGCGGCCTCCAGGTCGTCCACCGGCGGCGGGAGCTGGCCGGCGCGGCCCGAGCGCAGGTTGACGAAGGCCTGCTGGGACGAGGTGAAGAGGCGCAGGGCTTCGGCGTCGGTGTCGGCGGCGAGGACGGTGAGGCCCAGCATCAGATAGGGCCGGTCCAGGTGCGGCGAGGGGCGGAAGCGCGCGCGGTAGATCTGCACCGCCGCCTCCATCTCCGCCGGGGCGAAGTGCGAGGCGAAGGCGTAGGGCAGGCCCAGCATGGCGGCCAGCTGGGCGCCGTAGGTGCTGGAGCCCAGGATCCACACAGGCACGTCGAGGCCGGCGCCGGGCACCGCGCGCACCGCCTGGTTCGGGGCCGCCGGCTGGAAGTAATGCATCAGCTCGACCACGTCGTTGGGGAAGGCGTCGATGTTCCCGCCGAGGGTGCGGCGCAGGGCCTGGGCGGTGACCTGGTCGGTCCCCGGCGCGCGTCCGATGCCGAGGTCGATGCGGCCGGGATAGAGCGAGGCCAGGGTTCCGAACTGCTCGGCGATGACCAGGGGGGCGTGATTGGGCAGCATGATCCCGCCCGCGCCGACCCGGATCGTCGAGGTGCCTTCGGCCACGAAGCCGATGGCGACCGCGGTGGCGGCGCTGGCGACGCCCGGCATGTTGTGGTGCTCGGCCATCCAGAAGCGCCGATAGCCCAGGCGTTCGGCGAGGCGGGCGAGGTCGCGGCTGGCGCGCAGGGCCGTCCCGGCGTCGCCGCCCTGGACGATGGGGGAAAGGTCGAGAACGGAAAGCTGGGTCATGGGGCCCATATAGGACGGCCGGGCGGGATCGCCGCCCCCCGCGCGCGCGCCGTCAGCCGAAATCGGGCGAGAAGCGGATGTTGTCGGCCTCCAGGCCCTTCAGCACCACGTCGACGCCGCCGGACTTGATCATCCATTCCAGGCGATGGTCGCGGTATTCGCGCTTGAAGAGGCCCTGGGCTACGAGGCCGGCGACGTCAGTGAGGGCGCCGTCGAAGGCGCGGCTCTCGGCGATCGTCTGGGCCACCGACGGGCGGGCGAAGGCGCGATCGCACCATTGCGCCAGGGGCGAGCCCTCGGCCGGCCGGTGGCCGACGCCGATGGCCGTGCCGACGAACGGCGCGACGCAGAGGTCGCCCCAACCGAATTCGGCGCCGTTGAACCAGTCGCGATGGCCGAGCTGCTTCTCCAGCCAGGCGTAGAAGCCCTGGGTCTGCTCGGCGGCGCGGGCCTTGAGGGACTGGGCCAGGTCGCCCTCGGCGCGGCGGAACCAGTTGATCTCGCCCATGGCCCAGTTCACGGCCTCGAAGTGGGTGTCCATCACCTCCTCGATCATGCGCACGCGGGCGCGATCGGCGGGGGCGTGGGGCAGGAGGGCGGGCGAGGGCCAGCTGTCCTCGATGTATTCGAGGATGATGGTGGAATCGAAGACGGCCGTCTCGCCGTCGATCAGGGCCGGCACCTCGGCCCGGGGATTGGCCTCGGCGAACTGTCCCCCGGCCCCGCCGGCGCCGAGGCCGCCCGGCATGGCGAGCTCGAAGGCCAGGCCCTTCTCGCGCAGGGCGATCTTGACCTTCTGGGCGTAGGGCGAGAGCGGGTGCTCGAAGAGGGTGATCATTCAGCGTCCTCCGGCGAGGCGCCCGCTTTCCGCACGGGACCGCGGTTCGCCGCGGCGCGAGCTTAGTGGGCCCCGCGCCCGACCGCGAGAGCCTTGGCGCCGAGGGACGTCGTCAGGCGAAGACGACCATGGCGCCGATCACGGCGCCGTCCGGAGCCCGGACCAGGGTCACACGGCCCGAACGCTCGACGATCTCGCCGCTCGCATGGCGCACCGGGAAAGGGGTGGCCTGGCCCTCGACGGCGGCGTGGCCGGCCCGCATCGCCGCGCGGAAGCCGCGCCAGTGGGCTTCGCGGAAATCCGCCGGCACGATCAGGTCGAGGGTCTGGCCGACGGCGGTTGCGGCGCCGGGGCCGAAGGCCTGCTCGGCGGCCGCGTTCCAGAAGACGATCACGCCGTCGGCGTCGGCGACCAGCGTGGGATGGCTATGCATGGGCGTCTCCATGGGCGGCCGCGGGCCGGCGGCGGGAAGTGACGATCCTGTCGAGGGACAGCGGCCCGGCGCCGCCCAGGGCCAGGGCGGCGAGCCCGGCGAGATAGAGCAGGTCGGTCTCGTAGCCGGGCTGGCCGAAGTGTCCGCCGTGGGCGTCCACCGACTGCAGCTTAATCGAGCTGAACCCGTTGGGCAGGTGCACCGTGACGATCGCCACGACGAGCACCGCGGTCATGGGGATGGAGGCGAGCACGACGAAGGCGCCCAGCAGGATCGCGGCCCCGCCCACGACTTCGACCGCGATGGTCGCCCAGGAGAGAAGCTCCGGCGCCGGCAGGCCGAGGCCGCCGAGGATGTCGGCGAACTTGTCCGCGCCGCGCGACAGCTTCGCGAGCCCATGGGCCAGGAAGCCATAGCCCACGATCAGGCGGATCGGCACGGGCCACCAGCCGGCCAGGGACGGCGATGCGGGCGCGACGAGCGAGCGGAGGAAGGGCATGCCTGGTCATTCGCCGCCGGGCGGCGAGAGGTTACAGGCGCGGAGTGAAAAGCCGGGGCGGGACCGCCCGCCCGGGGCCGGTCGCCCCTCCCCGGGAATGGGGAGGGACGCCGGATCGATCAGGCTTCGTTGGAGAAGATGACCGTGCCCGACGCGGCGAACATGCCGCCGACGCCGTGGCAGACCGAGATCTTGGCGCCCGGCACCTGGGCCGGGGCGATGCCGCGCATCTGCCGCACGCTCTCCTGCAGGGCGTACATGCCGTACATCCCCGAGTGCATGTAGCTGAGGCCGCCGCCGTTGGTGTTCAGCGGCAGCTTGCCGCCGATGGCGGTGTTCCGTTCCCGGATGAAGGCGGCGGCTTCGCCCGGCTTGCAGAAGCCGAGGTCTTCCAGGCCATAGAGCGGCAGGTGGGCGAAGGCGTCGTAGATCATCAGGTGATCGACGTCGCTGTGCTTGATGCCGGCCTCGTCGAAGGCCTTCTTGCCGGAGACGCGGAAGGCCTTGGAGGAGGTGAAGTCCTCCATCTGGCTGACCATCGGCGTCTCGACGCTTTCGCCCGTGCCCAGGATGTAGACGGGCTTTTGCGGGAAGTCCTTGGCGCGGTCGGCGCTGGTCAGGATCAGGGCGCCGCCGCCGTCGGTGACCAGGCAGCACATCAGCATGCGGAAGGGCCAGGCGATCATCGGCGAGTTCAGCACGTCGTCGACGGTGATCGGGTCCTTGAAGCTGGCGCGAGGGTTCTTGGCCGCCCATTCGCGCTGGATCACGGCCACCATGGCCAGGTCCTCTTCCGTCAGGCCGTAGGTCTTCAGGTAGCGGAGCACCGGGATGGTGAACATGGTGGGCGGGGAGGTGACGCCGTAGGGCATCTCGAACTGGCCCATCAGGCTGGCCGGATTGCGCCCGAAGCCGCCGGCGCCGACGCGCGAGCGCCCGCTTTCGCCGTGGGTGATCAGGATGGTCTTGGCCAGGCCCTCGTTGATCGCCGCCGCCGCGTGGCGGACGTGCAGCATGAACGAGCAGCCGCCGACGCTGGTGCCGTCGGCGTAGGTGGGGGTGATGCCCAGGTAGTGCGCCAGCTCGACGGGGCTGGCGCCCGCGGTGGCGACGCCGTCGATGTCGGACGGCTTGAGGCCCGCGTCGGCCATGGCGTTGAGCGCGGCGTCGGCGTGCAGCTGGATGACGGACTGATCGGGGATCTTGCCCATCTTGGTGGTTTCGGCGGCGCCGACCACGGCGACTGATTTCTGCTTCATGGTCGGACTACCCCTTGGCCGGCTGGAAGAGGGGCAGGGCGGTCTCGCCGAAGGTCTCGAAGACGACCTCGACCGGCATGTCGAGCTGCAGCGCCTCGGGCGTCTGGGGGCAGCCGACGATGTTGGTCATCATGGTCGGGCCTTCCTGCAGCTTCACCACGGCGATGGAGTGCGGGTCCTTGCCCATGTCCGGGCGGGGACGATGATTGATGACGTAGCTCCACAGCACGCCCTTGCCGCTGGCGGCGTAGACCTCGACGGCGCGCGAACCGCAGCCGGGGCAGAAGGGGCGGGGCGGGAAATAGGTCTTGCTGCACTCGGTGCAGCGCTGCAGGCGAAGCTCGCCCGCCTTGCAGCCGTCCCAGAAATGCTGGGTCTCCGGCGTCGGGGTTGGAAGGGCTCTATCCATGGGTGACGTTATCCTCGAAACGATGCTTTGAAAGGCGCACTAGAAAGACTACCCGGCGGCGCTTGTCGATGCGGTTCCGCTCCGTAAGGCAACCCTGCCGAAACGGGGACCTGCGTCGCCCTTGGCCCTTGACCCGGCCCGGCCGACGCGGCGAGTGTCCGCCCCGGAGCGTCCCTGATCCCATGTCCCTGAAGTCCATCGCCCTCAGCACCTTGGCGCTGACCCTGATCATCGCCGTGCGCTATGTGCTGATCGCGTGGATGACCCACGCCCTGATCTGGCGGCGCAGGTCGCAGACGACGGCGGGGACGCGGCTCAACCGCGACTGGCCCAAGGCGGCGACCATCAAGCACGAGCTGAAGCTGTCGCTGTTGTCGAGCTGGATCTACGCCCTGCCGGCGGCGGTGGGGCTGGAGGCGTGGAAGCACGGCGCCACCCAGGTCTACCTCGACGTGGACCGCTATGGCGTGTGGTGGCTGGTCGCCAGCGGCCTGATCTACCTGGTGGTCCAGGACGCCTATTACTACTGGCTGCACCGGGTGATGCACCATCCGGCCCTGTTCCGCTGGACCCACGCCGGCCACCACCGCTCGCGCCAGCCCACGGCCTTCGCCTCGTTCTCGTTCGACTGGACCGAGGCGGCGCTGAACGCCTGGCTGCTGCCGGCCATGGCCTTCGTGATCCCGATCCACCCGGCGGTGATCCTGACCCTGCTGACGCTGGCCACCATCGCCGCGGTGCTGAACCATTCGGGGGCCGAGGTGCTGCCCCCGTGGATGGTCAAGGGGCCGGTCGGCGACTGGCTGATCACCGCCAGCCACCACTCGATCCACCACATCCACTACCGCAAGAATTTCGGCCTCTATTTCCGGTTCTGGGACCGGCTGATGGGCACCGACACCATGGCGCGATAGGCGGGGCGCGCGTATATCCCATTGACATATCCCCTCCTGGACCTACCTATGGGCGGATCATGGCCCGCACCACCGTCTTCCACTCCAACCGCTCGCAGGCCGTGCGCCTGCCCAAGGAGGTCGCCTTCCCCGAGGGGGTGAAGGCGGTGACGATCCTGCGCGACGGGGCGCGGCGGATCATCGTGCCGGCCGATGCGGTCTGGGATGACTTCTTCGAGGCGCCCGGCGTCGACCTGGGCGAGCGGGATCAGCCGTCAGAGCAGGCGCGCGAAGACTTTTGATGCTCCGCTACATGCTGGACACCAATCTTTGCATTCGGGTCCTGCGTGATCGGCCGCCGGAACTGCGGGCGCGCTTCAACGCCGAGGCCGACGGCCTGTGCCTGTCGACCATCGTGCTGACGGAACTGCTGCATGGGGCGGCGAAATCGGCCCGGCCGGACCACAATCGGCGAGAGGTCGAGCGGTTCGCCGCCCGGATGGAGGTGCTTGCCTTCGACAGCGACGCCGCCGGCCACGCGGCGGATATCCGGGCGAGCCTCGAGCGCCGCGGCCTGAAGATCGGGCCCTACGATCTGCTGATCGCCGGCCACGCGCGCAGCCGTGGCCTGGTCGTGGTGACGGGAAACCTCGGCGAATTCGCGCGCGTGGACGGCCTGCGGGCGGAGGACTGGCTGGCCAGTCCTCCCGGCCTGCAGGAAGACTAGCCGCCTGTCAGCCCGCGCCTAGCCGCCGGGCCGAAGGGCAGGGGGCCTGGACAAGCGCGGCCGAGGCGCCGCCAACTGGACCCTGTTCGTGCAAGGAGACCGACCCGATGAAGGCTTGGCTGGCCCCGATGCTGACCTTGGCGCTGCCGCTGCTGATCGCCGCCGCGCCGGCCGAGCCGCCCAAGACCCCGTCGGCGGCCGAGATCGTCGCCGCCTCGCCGGCGTCGGACTGGCGGCCCATAGACCCGCAGAACACGATCTATCTCGACCTGCCCAAGGGACGGGTGATCATCGAGCTGGCCCCGGCCTTCGCGCCCAACCACGTGGCCAACATCAAGGCGCTGGCGCGGGCGCACTATTTCGACAACGCCTATGTGGTGCGGGCGCAGGACAACTATGTCGTCCAGTGGTCGCAGCCGGACGCCAAGCGGCCGCTGGGCGCGGGCCACGACACCCTGAAGGCCGAGTTCGACAGGCCGATCGCCGGCGCGCCCCTGCCGTTCACGCCCCTGCCGGATCCGGACACCTATGCGCCGGAGGTGGGCTTCTCGGACGGGTTTCCGGCCGCGCGGGACGGCGCCCTGGGCAAGGCCTGGCTGACCCACTGCTATGGCATGGTGGGGGCGGGGCGGGACAACGACGCCGACTCCGGCGGCGGGGCGGAACTCTATGCCGTCATCGGCCACGCGCCGCGCAACCTGGACCGCAATGTGACCCTGGTGGGACGGGTCGTGCAGGGGATCGAACTGATGTCCTCCATGCCGCGCGGGACCGGCGACCTCGGCTTCTACGAGCACCCCGAGGAGCGCATTCCCATCAAGGCCATCACCGTGGCCGCCGACCTGCCGCCGGACCAGCGCCTGGACCTGGAGACCGTGCGCACCGACAGCGTCACCTTCGCCCGCCTGGTGGAGATCCGCCGCCACCGCCACGACGACTGGTACAAGGTCGCCAGCGGCCACGTGGACGTCTGCAACGTGAAGGTTCCCGTGCGGGTGCGCGGCGCCAAGTAGCCGCGGCGCTCAAGCGGACTTGATCTGCATTCCCCGGTCCGGGGGCGGCGGCGCTTGTTCCGCCCGCCCATCGGCGCATAGTGGCGGCACGGCGCGCAGTCAGCCCGCCGTCTCATTTCTTCGACGCGCCATGGAGGGCGACCGAAGACGATGGCCGTCCTCCTGGCCGAGCAGACTAGGGAGGATCGACCATGCCACACGCTCAAGACGGAAAGGTGCGCGCCCTGGGGCTTGTAGGCCCGACGGGCGGCGGCAAGACCACGCTGATGGAGGCGCTGCTGACGGCGTCGTCGCCCGGTGACAAGCGCGGCGAAAAGGTCGGCGATACCAGTCCCGAGGCCAAGGCGCGGGCCCATTCGGTGGAACTGAACCTGGCGAACTTCACCTTCATGGGCGAGCGCTATGCGGTGATCGACTGCCCCGGGGCCCTGGAGTTCTCGGCGGAGGCCGACGCCAGCCTGGCGGCGCTGGACCTGGCCATCGTGGTCGCCGAGCCGGAAGCAGCCAAGGCGGTGCTGCTGCAGCCAGTGCTGCGCGAGCTGGAGCGGCTGGGTGTGCCGAGGGCCCTGTTCGTCAACAAGATGGACCAGGCCAAGGGCTCGCTGCAGGAGCTGCTGGACGCCCTGGCGCCGATCAGCGCCGCGCCGCTGGTGGCGCGGCAATTGCCGATCTACGACAGGGAGAAGGTCAGCGGCTTCATCGACCTGGCTCTGGAGCGCGCCTTCGTGTGGCGCGCCGGTCAGCCGTCGGAGCGGGTCGAGATCGGCGCCGACATGGCCGACGCCGAGGCGCAGGCGAGGTTCCACATGCTGGAGCAGCTGGCGGACTTCGACGACGAGCTGATGGAGCAGCTGCTGTCGGACGTCACGCCCAGCCAGGACCTGGTGTTCGCCGACCTGGTGCGGGACATGAACGAGGGGCTGATCACGCCGGTTTTCTTCGGCTCGGCCCTGAACGGCTTTGGCGTGCGACGGCTGCTGAAGGCGCTGCGCCATGAGACGCCGGCGCCGGAGCGGGCCGCCGAGCGGCTGGGGGTCCAGGGCGTCGGGGCCTATGTGCTGAAGACATCCTATGCGGGGCAGGCGGGCAAGCTGGCCTATGCGCGGGTGTTCGGCGGCAAGCTGGCGGACGGTGCGGACCTGACCCTGCCCGGCGGCGAGCGCAGCCGGGTCGGCGGGCTGTTCGCCATCCAGGGGGCGGCCCTGAAGAAGCTGGCGGCGGCCGAGGTGGGCGAGGTGGTCGCCATCGGCAAAGTCGAGACCGCCCAGGCCGGGCAGATCCTGTCGGCGGGACCGTCGGCGCAGGCTGGCCGCATGGCGCCGGCCAAGCGGCCGCCGCTGTTCGCCGTGGCGGTCTCGGCCAAGAGCCGCAACGACGACGTGCGCCTGTCCGGCGCCCTGCTGCGGCTGGTGGACGAGGACCCGGGGCTGAGCCTGCATCACGACGCCGAGGCGCGGCAGGTGCTGCTTCACGGCCAGGGAGAGGGGCACGTGCGCCTGGCGCTGGAGCGGCTGAAACGCCGGTTCGGCGTCGACGTGGCCACCGAGCGACCGAAGACCCCCTATCGCGAGACGATCACCAAGGGCGCGACCCAGCGTGGGCGGCACAAGAAGCAGAGCGGCGGCCACGGCCAGTTCGGCGACGTGCTGATCGAGATCAAGCCGATGCCGCGCGGATCGGGCTTCAGCTTCGAGTCCAAGATCACTGGCGGGGCGGTGCCCAAGCAGTGGATCCCGGCGGTGGAGCAGGGCGTGCGCGACGGGCTGACGAAGGGGCCGCTGGGCTTTCCGGTCATCGACCTGCACGTGACGCTGACGGACGGCAGCTGGCACAGCGTCGACTCCTCTGAAATGGCCTTCCGCACGGCGGGGCGCATCGCCATCGAGGAGGGGCTGAAGGCTTGCGGGCCAATCCTGCTGGAGCCGATCGAGAAGCTGACGGTGTTCACCCCGGCCACGGCGATGTCGAACATCAACTCGGCCCTGTCGGCCCGGCGGGGGCAGATCCTGGGCTTCGGCCCGCGCCAGGACTGGCCGGGCTGGGAGGCCATCGAAGCCTACCTGCCCCAGGACGAGTGCGTGGAGCTGATCGCCGAGCTCAGGTCGTTGACGCAAGGCCTGGGCGCCTTCGAAGCCAGCTTCGACCATATGGCCGAGAGCCATCGGAGCGTGGAGGCGCGGGTGTAGGGGGCGTAACCCCTCATCCTCCCACGCCTGCGGCGTGGGCCCCTCCTTCTCCCTATGGGAGAAGGGGTTGCGCGGCGCCGGGCCGGGCTGGGAACACCTCTCCCGGAGGGAGAGGGAGGGGCCCGTCGCGGAGCGGTGGGAGGGTGAGGGGTTCAGGCCTCGGGGAGGTCGCGCCTAGATCCCCGCGGCCTTGGCCAGCATGGCCTGGAAGGCGGCGAACAGGCGCCGGACGGTGGCGGACTTGTAGGGGAAGACGTCCGGGGGATCCATGTCGTGGATGATCAGGGCGTTGTCGGCCTCGAACACCAGCAGGCGGCCGTCGGGGGTCTCGGCGCAGTCGATGCCGAAGTAGTCCAGGGCGAAGCGGTCGTTCAGCGCCTCGAAGGCCTCGGCGTGGCGCGCGGCGAAGCCCTGGTCGAAGGTGGCCATGGCCTGGGCCTCCTCCATGCGCTTGGCCGCGTCGTCCAGCATGCCGGCGTTGAGGTAGTGGACCATCCAGTGGCTGGAGATGGCCAGGTGCGCCAGGAACGGCTGGCCGGCCACGAACACGATCCGGTACTTGCGGAAGAGGCCGTCGGGCCCGCGGTAGTCGATGAAGGGGGCGATGTAGAAGTCGTCGCCCGGCTGGCCGGCCAGGTAGGCGGCGAGGGCCGCCGCGTCGGGCAGCATCTCCAGCCCGCCGCCGGCGTGCGAGCCCACGGGCCGGGCGATGATCGGGAAGGCCTGGCCGGGCAGCAGGGCGGAGACCGCGGCGCGGCCCCCCGCGACGGCTTCAAGGTCGGCGCGCGCCGTGCGCGTCGTGGCCGGGGCGAGGATCGAGGGCTCGTCCGCCAGGAGCTCGGCCGCGAGGTCGCGCCGCATGGCGAGGATGCCCTTGGTGCGGCGGTTCAGGGTCGGGCGCGGCCAGGCGGCGCGGGCGTCGTCGAGGGCCTGGAGGAGGCCGGTCGTCTCGTCGGACTCCCCGATGCAGACCAGGGCGACGTCGTGGTTTGGCAAGGTGGCGGGCAGGGGCTCGCCCGGGCGGACGAAAACCTGGTCGAGGGTGATGTTCGAGCCTTCGAGCAGGAAGTCCACCGGGGTGTTGGCCATCAGGTCGCCGGGGGCGCAGAGGGCCAGGAGGCGCAGGCCGGAGCCGTCGCCGTGGACCGTGCGGAAGTGGCTTTGGCAATTGAGGACGTCGTGCTGGAGGGCCAGGGCCTGGTTCTTCTGGCCGACCAGTTGCAGCAGCCAGGAGAGGTCGAGGGCGGCGCCCAGGTCCGGATCGGTCGCGGCGGCGCGCCCCTGCAGGTCCGTGGCGATCGGGTCGAGGTCCTCGCGGCGGAAGACGCGTCCGGCGAGGTCGGCCAGGCCGAGGCTCGATGCGGGCGGCGGCGGGGCCGCCGCCTCGGAATCCGGCGCAGGGGAGGGGGCGGCCAGGGACATGCGACGAGCCTCGGACAAACGGCGCCGGGACTCACTGCCATGGCGCGCCTTCAGTTGCGGAGAACGTGGTTAACGCCGCCATAACCCGGGTGCGGCGGGCGGTCGCATCTCGCGGCGCAGATCGGCCCGCCGCGCGTTGTGAGCCCTGGCCCAAGGGTGCGATTGCTCGCCTGTCGAAATGGACAATAGCCAGCCCGTTCGAGCTGCTTTGATGGCGTCGTGCGGCGCGGCAGGCGGCGGCGGACTGCAGGAGGGTGGGATGGCGGAGGCGAAGCAGCGATCGTCGTACCGGGTGATCCTGGCGGCCCTGGCCACCAACCTCGCCATCGCCGCGATCAAGTTCGCCGCCTACGCCCTGACCCACTCCAGCGCCATGCTGAGCGAGGCGGCCCACTCCCTGGTCGATTCCATCGACCAGGTGCTGCTGGTGGTCGGCGAACGGCGCGGCCGGCGGGAGGCCGACGACAGCCATCCGCTGGGCTATGGCATGGAGATCTATTTCTGGTCGTTCGTGGTGGCGGTGATGGTGTTCGCGCTTGGCGGCGGGGCCGCGATCATCGAGGGCGTGCAACGCATCCGCCATCCGGAACCCCTGAGCCACCCTTGGATCAACTTCCTGGTCCTGGGCCTGTCGGCGGCGCTGGACGGGGCCAGTTTCGTGGTGGGCGTCCGGGAGTTCCGGCGGATCAGCCGCGGGCGGCTGAACCTGGTCGAGTTCCTGGGGGTGAGCAAGGATCCGCCCCTGTTCGCCACCCTGATCGAGGACGCCGCGGCGCTGATCGGCCTGGGCTTCGCGGCCGCGGGGGTGACGGCGACGGCCTACTTCGGTGTCGCCTGGGCGGACGGGGCCGCGTCCATCGCCATCGGCGTTCTGCTGGTGCTGGGCGCAATCTTCATCGCCAACGAAACGCGCAGCCTGATCGCCGGCGAGGCGGCCGCGACGCCGGTCGTGGAGGCGGCGCGGGCGGTCGTGGAAGGCGAGGCGCGGGTGACGCGGATCGACCAGTTCCTGACGCTGCACCTGGGGCCCGCCCGGATCCTGGTGGCCGCGACGGTGCATTTCCGGTTCGATCTCGACCGCGCCGAGGTGGAGACGGCGGTGACCAACCTGTGCGCCGAGATCCGCGGGACCGACCCGCGCATCCACGACGTCTTCATCCGGGCGATGGGCGGCTGCGATCCCTAGAGCCTGCCGCTCCAGGCGTTGATGGCGCCCTCGCGGGGGCTATAGCCTGGGGTGGGCCTCGACGGCGGCGTTGAGCTCGGCTCCGAACATGACGACCATCAACGACAGCCAGATCCAGGTCAGGAACCCGGCGACACCGCCCAGGGAGCCGAAGGTGCGGTCGAAGCTGCCGAAGTGGGCCACGTACCAGGAAAACACCACCGACATCGCCGTCCAGCCGATCGCCGCGACGATGTTGCCGGGCGCCACCAGCCGCCAGCGCGAGCGGCGATCCGGGCCGAGGGCGTAGAGCACCGACAGGCTGAAGATCAACAGCACCAGCAGCGCCGGCCAGCGCAGGGCGGCGAGCAGGAGCGCGCTGCGCACGCCCAGCCTGGCCAGAAGGTCCGGGACGGCGACGACGGCCGCGACGGTCGCCACCGCGAACAGCGATCCGCCGGCGGTGAAGGCCAGGGAGACGAGGTTCAGCCGGACGAACCCGCGCCGTTCCTTTTCCTCGTAGGCGGTGGTCAGGGCCTTGAGCAGGGCCTTCATGCCGGCGTTGGCGCTGTAGAGCGAGATCGAGAGGCTGATGATCAGGGTCAGGGTCAGGCCGCCATGCTCGGTGATGGACAGGCGAAGCATCTCCTGGCCCAGCACCCGCATGGCGCCTTCCGGGATGATGCCGGACAGGTGAAGGATCTGGCGGCGCACGTCGTCGACATCGGCGAACAGGCCGTAGAGCGAGACGATGGCGCTGAGGGCGGGGAAAATGGCCAGGAGTGCGTAGAAGGTGACGCCTGCGCAGACGCCGGGCATGTCGTCGCGCACGAATTCCTGGACCGCGAAAACCACCACCCGCGGCCAGGCGCGCGGCTTCAGCAGGGCCTTGGCGCCGTCGACGTTCGCTTCCAGTTGTCGTTCCAGCCGGTTCGAGAACACATGGCCCCGCTTTCGGTTGTGGAATTCACGACGCCGGCCCCGGTTCCAGGGACAGGTGTGAGGCCGAAGAGAGTGGCGACGCGTCGCATCGCCGCCGACCGCGGCTCGGACTAGTCAACCCAGGGTGAAAGCTTGCGAGGGCGAGATGAGCTTGGAATTCCTGATCGGGGCGATCATCGGCTCGGGCCTGTTCATCTTCGCCGGCCGCCCCCCGGCCGAGAAGCTGCTGGCGCTGGTGCAGGATCGCCTGGGCCGCCGCCGGCGCTGACCCGGCGGGCCGGCGCCGAGGCCCCCCAAAGGGTCCAAAGCGCCGCCATATTGGAATAGACCGCAGGCCGGGCGGCCGTCACCCTGGACGATCAACATCGTCCAGGAGTCCGCCATGCACCGCATCCTTCTCGCCGCCGCCCTGGCGTTCGGCCTGTCGTCGGCCGCCGCCGCGGCGCCGATGGCGTTTCCGCCGGGCTTTCAGGTCAGGGACATCCCGACGAACGGGGCGGTGATCCATGTGCGGTTCGGTGGGACCGGGCCGGCGGTCGTGTTGCTGCACGGGTTCGGCGACACCGGCGACATGTGGGCGCCGCTGGCGGCGGCGCTGGCCAAGGATCACACCGTGATCGTGCCCGACCTGCGGGGCATGGGCGACTCGTCCCACCCGGACAGCGGCTACGACAAGAAGACCGAGTCCGGGGACGTGGTCGCGGTTCTGGACGCCCTGAAGGTCGGCAAGACCGCCGTGGTGACGCACGACATCGGCAACATGGTCGGCTACGCCTTTGTCGCCCAGAACCCTGACCGGGTGATGCGGTTCGCCCTGCTGGACGCGCCGATTCCCGGGATCGGGCCCTGGGACGAGATCACCCGGGACCATCGCCTTTGGCACTTTTCGTTCTGGGGGCCGGACGAGGAACGCATCGTGGCGGGGCGCGAGCGCCTCTACCTGGACCGGTTCTACAACGAGTTCTCGGCTGACCCGAAGGGCGTCGACGAGGCGACGCGGGCGCACTATGCGGCGATCTACGCCCGGCCCCACGCGATGCACGACGCCTTCGAGCAGTTCAAGGCCTTCGACCAGGACGCCGCCGACAACAAGGTGCTGGCCGCGCGCGGCAAGCTGACCATGCCGGTGCTGGCGATCGGCGGCGACCACTCGTTCGGGACGACCATGGCGACGGTGATGGGCTTCGTCGCCAGCGACGTGAAGGGGGTGGTGATCGCCAACTCCGGCCACTGGCTGATGGAGGAGCAGCCGGCGGCGACCATCGCCGCGATCCAGACGTTCCTGTCGACGGCGCCCTAGCCGGGTGGCGAGGCGGGTCCAGAGCGGACCTGACGCAAGGGCCGGCGCGGCTGCCGAGGCGAAAGATCGGTGACCAGTTCCATCCACGCCGCCTGCGACGAAGGCATCGCCCGGGCCGCCGTCCCATCGGCGGCGCCGCCTCATGCGGCCCTGGTGCTGAGCGCCACCATCCTGACCTCCAGCCTGGCCTTCGTGGACGGGGCCGTGGTGAACGTCGGCCTGCCGGCGATCGGCCGCGAGCTGCACGGCATGGCCGCGGACCTGCAGTGGGCGGTCAACGCCTATCTGCTGCCGCTGAGCGCGCTGCTGCTGATGGGCGGGGCCCTGGGCGACCGGTTCGGCCAGCGGCGGGTGATGGTGGCGGGGATCACGGTGTTCGCCGCCGCGTCCGCCGCCTGCGCGGCGGCGCCGGGGGTGGCTTGGCTGCTGGCGGCGCGGGCGGTGCAGGGCGTCGGTGCGGCGCTCCTGATGCCCAACAGCCTGGCGATCCTCGGCGGCGCCTTCTCCGGTGAGGCGCGGGGCCGGGCGGTGGGAACCTGGGCGGCGGCGGCCTCGATCACCGGCGCGGCGGCGCCGCTGCTGGGCGGCTGGATGATCGACGCTTTCGGCTGGCGCTGGATCTTCCTTATCAACCTGCCGCTGGCGGCCGCCGCCGCCGCCCTGGCCCTGGCCGTAGTGCGCGATCCGCCGGAGACGGCCGCACCCGCGCCGTTGGACGGGGCGGGCGCGCTGCTGGCCAGCCTGGCGCTGGGCGCCCTGACCTGGGCGCTGACCCTGGCGGCGGGCCCGGGGGGACCGACCTGGCGCTCCGGAGCGCTGGGGCTCGCCGGCGTGGCCGCGGCGGTCGGGTTTGTGGCGACCGAAGCGCGCAAGGGTGACCGCGCCATGACCCCGCCGGGTCTCTTCGCCTCGCGTAGCTTCGTGGGGCTGAGCCTCCTGACCCTGCTGCTCTATGGCGCCCTGGGCGCGCTGATGGTGCTGTTGCCCTATCTGCTGATCCAGGCCGAGGGCTATTCCGCCACGGCGGCGGGGGCGGCGTTGCTGCCGTTCCCCGTGGTGGTGGCGGCGGCTTCGCCGGTGATGGGCGCGGTGGCGGGAAGGGTCGGCCCGCGCCTGCCGCTCGCCCTGGGCTGCCTGGTCACGGCGGGCGGGTTCCTGCTGGCGCTGAGGATCGGGGCAGGCGGGTCCTATTGGAGCGAGGTGCTGCCGGCGATGCTGGTGATCTCGCTGGGCATGTCCGGCGCGGTGGCGCCGCTGACCACGGCGGTGCTGGCCTCTGTGGACTCGCGGCACACCGGCTCGGCCTCCGGCTTCAACAGCGCCGTCGCGCGGACCGGCGGGCTGGTGGCGACGGCGTTGCTGGGCCTGGCCCTGGCGTCCCAGGGGGCGGCGCTCGTGGGCGAATTCCGGCTGGCGGCTGTCGTCTGCGCCTTGGCCTGCCTGGGGGCGGCGGCCTCGGCGGGGCTGGTGACCACGGGGCGGACGCCGGCGCGGGGGCCGCCGCAAGATGGTTAACCCTTCATGCACGCGGCGCTCACTAGGCTCGGACTCAGGATGAGGGTGCGCCGCGGTTGGCGGGCCCTTTGAAGTCGCGGAGCGCCGATGGCGTTGACCTCCACCAGCCCGAAGGGCCAGGCCGACGACGGCGCGGCGGCGTTCCTGCGCCTGGTCGATCTGCAGATGATCCCGATGCCCAATGGGCTTCTGGGGGTGGCCGAGGCGTCGCGCCAGGTCGGCTTTCCGATCCAGAGGGTCTATTTCATCAAGGACGTGCCGCCTGGCCAAGGGCGGGGCGCGCACGGCCATCGCCATCTGCGCCAGTGCTTCGTGTGCCTGGCGGGGGGCGTGACGCTGAGTGTGGCGCGCGGCGGCGTCACCCGCGAGGTGAGGCTGGCGGCGCCGTCGCGGGCGGCCGTGGTCGAAGCCGGCTGCTGGCGCGACCTGAGCGACTTCACCCCGGACGCCGTGGTCATCGTGCTGGCCTCCGAGGAATATGACGAGGGCGACTACATCCGCGACCGCGGGGACTTCGACGCCTGGGACGCGGGGCGCGAAGCGGTCACTGCCGTGCCTTATCTGGACCTGGCGCGCCAGGGACGCGAGCTGGGGCCGGAGCTGGAACTGGCCATGGCGCGGGTGGTGCGCTCGGGCTGGCTGATCGGCGGGCCGGAGGTGACGGCCTTCGAGGACGCCTTCGCCGGCTATTGCGAGGCCGAGGCGATGGTCGGGGTCGGCAACGGCCTGGACGCCCTGACCCTGACCTTGCGGGCCTGGGGGATCGGGCCTGGCGACGAGGTGATCGCCCCGGCCCACACCTTCATCGCCACCGCCCTGGCCATCGAGGCGGTGGGCGCGACGGCCGTCCTGGTGGACGTCGAGCCGGACAGCGGCCTGATCGACCCCAAGGCGGTCGCCGCGGCGGTGACGGCGCGGACGCGGGCGGTGATCCCGGTGCACCTCTATGGCCATCCGGTCGACATGGACGCCCTGGCCGAGGCCGTGGCAGACCGCGACATCAGGATCCTGGAGGACGCCTGCCAGGCGCATGGCGCGCGCTACAAGGGCCGGCGTTGCGGCGCCCTGGGCGATGCGGCGGCGTTCAGCTTCTATCCGACCAAGAACCTGGGCGCGGCCGGGGATGGCGGGGCGGTGGTCAGCCGTGACGTCGCCACGGTCCAGGCCGTTCGGGTGCTGGCCAACTATGGGTCTGAGCGCAAGTACCTGCACACCGAGGCGGGGGTGAACTCGCGGCTCGATCCGGTGCAGGCGGCGGTGCTCTCGGCCAAGCTGCCCCGGCTGGAGGGGTGGAACGCCCGCCGGAGCGCCCTGGCCCTGCGCTATTTCGCCGGGCTGGCGGAGATCAAGGGGCTGGACCTGCCGGCGGTGCGGTCCTGGGCCGAGCCGGTCTGGCACGTGTTTCCGATCCGGGTTCCGGGCCGTCGCGACGCCTTGCAGGCGTGGCTGGCCGAGCGCGGCGTGGGGACCAACATCCACTATCCGACGCCGGTTCACCTGCAGCCCTGCTATGCGGGCCGCTGGTCGGCGGGCGACTTCCCGGCGGCGGAAGCCCTGGGCGAGAGCCTGCTGAGCCTGCCGCTGGACCCGACCCATACCGAGGCGGAGATCGACTTCGTGGTTCGCCAGGTGGCGGCCTTCTTCGCGGAGGCGGGCCAATGACACGGGCCGCGGACCTCAGCCGCGCCAGGACGGTGGACCTGGCGAACGTCGACCTGGACTACGAGGGGTTTCGGGCCTTGGCCCGCAATCCGCACCTCAGCGCCCATGAAAAGATCGGCTTTCCAGACACTTATCGCGAAGGCTTCGAGCAGGCGATCCTGGCCGACATCCTGGCCAAGCTGCCGCGCCTGGCCAGCGACGAGGCGCTGACGGTGGTCGACATCGGGCCCGGCTGCGCGGGCCTGCCCAAGATGCTGATCGAGCTCTGCCGCGAGCGCCGCCATCGCCTGGTGCTGGTGGACAGCCCCGAGATGCTGGCCATGCTGCCGGACGTCGAGGGGGTGACCGTCAAGCGCGACGGGCTGTTTCCGGAGAACCGGGCGGCGGTGCTGGCGGCGGCGGGCGGCGGGGCGGACGCGGTGCTCTGCTACAGCGTCCTGCACTACATCTTCCAGGACACCAACCTCTTCGACTTCGCCGACGCCCTGGTCGAGCTGATGGCGGCGGGCGGACGGACCCTGGTGGGCGATATCCCGAACGCCTCCAAGCGGCGGCGCTTCTTCGCCAGCGAGCCGGGCCAGCGGTTCCATCGCGACTTCACCGGCTCGAGCGAACCGATGCCGGTGACATTCAACGAGCCGGTTCCGGGCAAGATCGATGACGCGGTGCTGATGGGGCTGATGATGCGCGCCCAGGCGGCCGGCTGCGACGCCTACCTGGTCCCGCAGGGCGAGGCCCTGCCGATGGCGAACCGGCGTGACGACCTGATCCTGGCGAGGCCCTGAGATGGGAAAGAGCAAGGCCCTGGTGATCGTTGGCAACGGCGAGATCGCCGAGATGGCCTTCGAGTACTTCACCCACGACAGCGACTATGAGGTGGCCGCCTTTTCCATCGGCCAGGAATACATCACCGCCGACACCCTGATGGGACGGCCGGTGGCGCCGCTGGACGCGGTGGCCGGCTCCTATCCGCCCGACCGATACGACGCCTTCGTGGCCATCGGCGACCTGCAGCTCAACCGCGTGCGCCGCCGGCAGGTGGAGGCGACCAAGGCGATGGGTTACCGGCTGGCGAGCTATGTGAGTTCGCGGGCCTTCGTCTGGCGCGACGTGGCCATCGGCGAAAACTGCTTCATCCTGGAGCACAATGTCCTGCAGCCGTTCACAAGCGTGGGCGACAACGTCACCCTGTGGAGCGGCAACCACATCGGCCACCGCTCGGTGATCGAGGACGACGTGTTCATGGCCTCGCACGTGGTGGTGTCGGGGTTCTGCCGGCTGGGCCGGTCGAGCTTCTTCGGCGTCAATGCGGCGATGGGGCCGCACGTCAGCGTGGGCGCCGACAACTACATCGGCATGGGAGCGGTGCTGACCGCCTCCACCGAGCCGGACGGCATCTACCAGGGCAATCCGGCGGAACGGCGGTCGGTCTCGGCCAAGCGTTTCTGCCGGGTGCGCGAGTAGGGCTTTGGAGGTCCGGCCGTACGAGGCGTCGCTGGCCGGCGCCTGGAACGCCTTCAACGCTGGCGCGCGCAACGGCCACCTGCTGTTCGACCGCGGCTTCATGGACTACCACGCCGACCGTTTCGCGGACGCCTCGCTGATGGCGTTCGAGGGCGAGCGCCTGGTCGGCCTGGCGCCAGCCAACCTGAGCGGCGAGACGGTCTGGTCGCACCAGGGCCTGACCTTCGGCGGCCTGGTCGTGGACGAGGCGAGGGCCGTGGAGGTCGCCGCCATCCTGGACGCCTGCGCCGCGGCGTGGGCCGGGCGGGGCGCACGCAAGCTGGTCTACAAGGCCCTGCCGTCGATCTACCACCGCCGGCCGGCGCAGGAGGACCTGTCGTCGCTGTTCCGGCGCGGGGCGCGGCTGGTGCGCCGGGACCTCGGCACCGCCATCGACCTGACGGAGCCCGGACCGGTGTCGTCCCGGCGGGCGCGGGGCGCGCGCAAGGCGGCCGGGGCGGGCGTGACGTTCGCCCGCTCTGACCGGTGGAGCGACTATTGGGCCGTGCTGGAAAGCGTGCTGGAGGCGCGGCATGGGGCGGCGGCGACGCACAGCCTGGCGGAGATCACGCTGCTGGCCGGCCGTTTCCCCGAGGCCATCACCCTGCACACGGCCGAGCGGGAGGGCGAGGTGCTGGCCGGGGTGGTGATGTTCCGGTCCGGTCCCGTGGCGCACGCCCAGTACATCGCCACCGGCGAGGCGGGCCGCGCGCTGGGGGCGCTGGACGGGCTCTTCCTGCACCTTATCGAGGGCGAGCGCGGGTTGAGGCGGTGGTTCGACTTCGGCCACTCCACCACCGACCAGGGCCACACCCTCAATGAGGGGCTGGTCCGCCAGAAGGAGGAATTCGGCGGCGGCGGCGTCGTGCACGACGTCTACGAGCTGGACCTGGCCTAGGCCCGGGGCCGCCAGGCGAGGCCGAAGCCGGTCCGGCCGAAGCCATTGCCGTTGTAGAACAGCAGCTCCCGTTCGCCGACGACGCAGGGGGCGCCGAAGCAGGTCATCTCGGCTTCCCAGGGGTCGGCGGGGCCGGCCAGGACGGGTTTGAACGCCGGGCGACCCGCCTCCAGGGCGTCGAGGGGCGTCTCGACCAGGGTGTAGCCGGCTTCGGTGCGGATCGAGACCATCAGGACCGGCGCGCCGCCGCCCGGGGTCCAGACCACGGGCCGGCCGAAACCGGTCTGGCCGGCCGCGCGATCCGGGGCCAGCAGCTCGCGGCCGCCGCCGGGCCAGGCCAGCCGGTCGGCGGACCGAAGCTCGCGCAGGCCGTAGAGTGGGGAGCGCTTGCCGGCCGCGTCGTCGATGAAGGCGTCGCCGCCGACATAGATCATGCGCCAGCCGTCAGCCGCCGGGCTGATCGAGGCGGCGGTGCGAAAGAGGCGCTCGCCCGGCGCCGGCGCCAGGAGGGGCTCGCGCTCGCCCTGGAAGCTGAGGCCGCCGTCCCGGCTGCGCGCGAGGCCGGTCAGGAGGGTGTAGGGCGTCTCGGCCGGCCCCCGCCGCCAGCCGACATAGAGCAGCGCCAGGCCGTCGCCGTCGGCGAACACCTGCAGGGGGTTGACCCCGTCGGCGTCGAAGGTCCCGGGCGCGCCGACGTCCATCACCGGTCCGGCCGAGCGGCCGATCACCCGGTGCGGCGGGTCGTGCTCGATGTCGGCGAAGAACACCCGCCCGCGCATGTCGGCGTCGCAGGCGGCGTAGAAGACCCTGACGCGGTCCTCAAGGACCAGGGGCGTCGGGACCATGGCGTGGCTGGCGCCCAGCAGGCCGCCCGGCGCCTCGACCCACAGGCCCAGCTTGCGCCAGGGGAGCACGGTCAGGCGGCCGCGGCCCGCGCCTCGGCGCGTGCGGCCATCTCGGCGAAGGCGGCCTCGATGCGGCGAGTGAAGCCTGGGCCATCGCAGATGGCGGAGGCCTCGAAGCCGGCGCGGACGCGCGCGCGCAGGGCGTTCAGCGCCGGGAGGTCGCGGGCGAGGTCGGCGGCGGCGCGGACATAGGCGTCCGGATCGGCGCAATTGAGCGCGTCCAGGCCGGCGGCGCGCAGGATGCTGGAGGCGTAGACGACGCCGGCGGTGTGGCCCGGCCCGGCCAGGGACAGCACCGGCACGCCGTTGCTGAGCGCCTCCAGGGTGGTGGTCGACCCCGGCGAGGGCCAGGGGTCGAGCGCCAGGTCGATCTCGTGGAAGGCCTTGTAGTAGTCCTCGCCGGTGCTGTGGCCGCGGAACTGGATGCGGTCGGGCGAGACCCCGTGGCCGGCGAAGCGGGCCTGGGTGGCGCGGCGCAGCACCGGGTCGGCGTAGTAGCCGTATTTGAGCACGAGGCGGGCCGAGGGAACGGCCTTCAGGATCGCCGCCCAGGCCGCGACCGTGGCGTCGGTGAGCTTGCAGGGGTGGTTGAACGAGCCGAAGGTCATCTGCCCGGTCGTCAGGGCCGGGCTCGGGACGGGCGGCAAGCGGCCCTCGGCCGGCCGGAAGACGTTGAACACCGGGCCGATCGGCCAGACAGCCTCGCTGAAGGGTTCTTCCAGCGCCGCGGCGCCGCCCGGCGCCTGGCCGGGGCTGTCGGCGTGCAGGACATAGTCCATCTGGGGCAGGCCGGTGGTCTGGATGAAGTTGATCCAGCCGGCCTGGACCGGGGCGCAGCGGCGAGCGAAGAGCGACAGCCGGCTGCCGGCGGAATGGCCCCAGCAGTCCACCAGCACATCGATCTCGTCGGCGGCGATCAGGTTGGCGGCGGCCTCGTCGCCGAGGTCGCCGATGGGGCGGATAGTCGTCGGCTGGGGCCAGATGGCCTCGCCGTCCGCCTTGGCGGGGTAGAGGAAGAGCTCGACGGCGTCGCGGTCGTGCGCCTCGAGCACCGGGGCGATGAACTGGTGGATCTGGGTGCGGGCGAAGCTGGGCGAGACATAGCCGACGCGCAGCTTGCGGCCGGCCAGCGGGCGGCGGGACAAGGGGCGCGAGGCGGCGGGCGCGGGGGCGTGGATCTGGGCCCAGCGGCGCGCTTCGGCGGCGTAGCCCTGGCCGCGGTCGTCCAGCAGCAGGTGCGGGTAGAGCATGAACTGGTGCAGGGCCGGCGAAGGCCATCGTTCCAGCGCGCCGCGCATGACGGTGATGGCCTCTCGCGCACGGCCCTGGTGCTGCAGCGCCAGGCCATGGGTCAGCCAGCCGCTGGCCGACTGGTGGCCGGCCTTCACGGCCAGGTCCCAGACCGCAGACGACATGGCGACGTTCTGGCCGGCGTAGAGCTTGGTCGCCACCTGGGCGGCGTAGTCGGGGTCGGTGGAGAGGCGGGGAATGTCGGCGCCCATGCCGACGATGGTCTCGAGGGTCTGGGCGGTGCGGGCGGCGTCAAGCGCGGCCCCGGCCGCGGCCGTGTCGCCCAGGGCCATCAGGGCGCTGGCCGTCCAGTATTGCACCTCGCTGCCGCCCGACGCCTGCGAGCGCAGCATGCCAAGCGCGGACGCCGGGTCGCCGGCCAGCAAGGCTTCCCGGGCGAAGCCGACGGCGGCGGCGGACATGTCGAATCCCATGACCGCCAGGGTGGCCGCGGCCGGGTTAAGGCCGCGCTAACCATGACGGGCGCCGGAAGCGGGTTAGGCCTTGGCCCCGTCGAAGAACTCGGTGAAGCCGCCCGGCGCGTAGGGGCCGACCGCGATCTGTTCCAGGACGCCGATGCCGGTGGACTTGCCGTCGCTGGCGCGGACCACCTGCTGGGTGTGGAGGTTCTCCGGCGCCAGCATGTCGAGCTGGCGCGGATCGAAGGATTCGCCGCCGATCTCCAGTTCGCCCTTCCACATGCCCTGGCCCCAGACCGGGTGGCCGTAGCCCAGGCCCTTCATCTGGAACTTCAGGATCGGGTCGAGCGAGATGGTGCGGATGTCGCCTTCCAACGGCACCAGGTCGATCTCGGCCGTGCGGGCGAGGCGCGTGCCGGGATGGTAGGCGATGCGGTGGCGGGCAGTGGCCATGCGCTGGTCCAGGCCGTCCTCGACCCCCGGCGGGATCGCCGCCTCGCTGGCGTAGAGCGGGGCGGTGATGCCCTCGCGCACCAGGGCCTCGCCCTTTGGGCCGTCGAAGAAGATGGCGTGCGAGATGTGGTCGTCCCAGAACAGGGGCGCCCACAGGAACATGATCCCCTTGGGCATGACCGGCGCGCCGCCGACATCGCGCTCGCCGACGCCGCGCACGCCCCAGGAGCGGTCCTTGGTGCCGTGGCACATCTCTTCGGTGACCTTGATCTCGCCGTCGGGGTGGCGGACCACGCCGCTCCAGCGGCCGAACTGGTCGAAGCGGGTGGCGTCCATGACGCGCCGCGCGCCGGACCACAGGGTCTGGCGGGCCTCCTCGATCGCCGCGGTGCGGGCCGAGAAGGTGATGTCGCAGGAGACGCCGCTGGGGTTGTCGTCGAGGACCACGCGCACGCGGCGCATGGGTTCGATGACCTCCATGCGGAAGGGGCCGACGGTCAAGTCGGTGCGCTCGGTGGGCGCGCGGCGCGAGCCGTAGAAGCAGTGCTGGCGGCCGTCCGGCTGGACCACGCTGAAGGCGCAGTCGAGGATCCCCCGGTGGGGATAGATCGCCATGCCGATGCCGAAATAGTACGACCCGTCCGACGCGTAGCCGTTGAACCAGGTGCGGTCATAGACATTGCGGTCGCTGGTCGCCGGATGGGCGATCGGCTCGGGCGTCTGGTGGATCGGAAAGTCGTCGAGCTTGTTGAGCATGGGGGCGTTCCGTCTGGCTGCGTGGGTTTCAGTCTAGGCCTTGGCGTCGTCCAGGGTCAGCACGACCTTGACGCAATCGCCATGGTGCTGGGCGGCGATGGCGGCGTTCACCTGGTCGAAGGGGAAGGCCTTGATCAGCTTTTCGAGCGGCAGGCGGCCGGCGCGCCAGTGCTCGATCAGGACCGGGATGAAGGCGTCGGGGTCGCTGTCGCCCTCGATGATGCCGCGCACGGTCTGGCCGAAGGTGAGGACCGCGCCGAGGTTGCCCGGCATGGGAGCGTCCGGCGGCGAGATGCCGACGATGCCGAGCACGCCCTTGGGGGCCAGGGCGGCCATGATCCCAGCCTGGGTGTCCGGCCGGCCGGTGGTGTCGAAGGCGTAGTCGACGCCCTGGGGCGCGATGGCCCGCACCTGGGTGGCGAGGTCGCCCGCGGCGGGATCGATGACGTCGGTGGCGCCCAGCGCCAGGGCGAGGTCACGGCGACCGGCGTGGGGCTCGACGACGATGATCTTGCCGCAGCCCTGGATCGCCGCCCCCATGACGGCCGACAGGCCCACCGCGCCGCCGCCGGTGATCAGCAGGGACGAGCCCCTGGGGCAGGCGAGGGCCAGCATGATGCCTCCGGCGCCGGTCTGCACGCCGCAGCCGAGCGGCGCGGCCACAACGAACGGGATGTCGGCCGGCAGCTTCAGGACGTTGCGCTCATAGGCCAGGGCGTAGGTGGCGAAGGACGACTGGCCAAAGAAGTTCGACGACACCGCCTGGTCGCCCTGCTTCAGCGCCTTCGTCCCGTCCGGGCGCATGCCGATGTAGTTCAGGGCCGGCATGGAATAGCAGTAGGCCGGATCGCCCGAGGCGCAGCGATCGCACTGGCCGCAGGAGCGGAAGGTCAGGGCGACGCGGTCGCCGGGCGCGACCTTGGTCACCGCCGAACCCACCGCCTCGACCACGCCGGCGCCTTCGTGGCCCAGCACCGCCGGCAGGGAGAAGGGCATCATGCCTTCGCGCGCGACCAGGTCGGTATGGCAGACCCCGACCGCGGCGACGCGCACCAGGATCTCGTCTGGGCGAGGGGCGTCCAGTTCCAGGGTTTCGAGGGTGAAGTCCGCGCCCGGCGTGCGGGCGACCGCGGCGGTGATCTGCATGGCTCAACTCCCCGGGTTCGATCCGGCCGCCGGCCCGACCGTTGGGCGCCAGCCCTCGCAGGGGTGGCCTTGGGGAAGGCGAGGGCTTTCATTGGCCTTGACCGCCATCCGTCCGTGAAGATGTTTCAAAAAACCGGACAGCTTGTTTGTTTTGAGGGCCGCTGCTAGGGTGCCGAAAACGCAAGAACAGGGGAGGAGGCCGGGATGGCCGACGACAACAACCGAGCCTTCGAGGCCGGCGCGGCGCGTTGCCCAGGCGAAGGCTGGGACGAGCTGATGAAGGCGGACACCATCGATCCGCCCCAGTTCCTGAAGGACGAATCCTACGAATACATGGGTTCCGCGCCCCTGGCTGCGGACCGCTACACGAGCCCGGAATTCTTCCGCAAGGAAGTGGAGCGGATGTGGCCCAACGTCTGGCAGTTCGCCGCGCGCGAAGAGGAGATGCCCGACGCCGGCGACGTGGTGCTGTACGAGAACGGCGGGCGGTCGTACCTGGTGACGCGCCAGGCCGACGGCTCGGTGCGCGCCTTCCACAATGTCTGCCTGCACCGGGGACGCAAGCTGCGGCTGGCCTCGGGCTGGTCTAAGGACTTCAAGTGCCCGTTCCACGGCTTCACCTGGAACACGGACGGGTCGCTGAAGGAGATTCCCTGCCGTTGGGACTTCGGCCACCTGAACGACGAGAACATGCAGCTGCCCGAGGCCCAGGTGGGGCGTTGGGGCGGCTATATCTTCATCAAGGAGGCCGAGGGCGGGCCGACGCTGGAGGAATACCTGGCGCCGCTGCCGGAGCACTTCAAACGCTGGAAGCATGAGGACTGCGTGACCAGCGCCTGGGTCGGCAAGGTGATCCACGCCAATTGGAAGGCCACGGCCGAAGCCTTCATGGAGGCCTGGCACTCGGTGGTGACCCACCCGCAGATCCTGCCGTTCACCGGCGACGCCAACACCCGCTACAACGTCTATGGCGACCATGTGAACGTGGCGCTGACGCCCTTCGCGGTGATGTCGCCGCACCTGGACGCCAGCGCCCACTCCCAGCAGTGGATCGTCGACGAGTTCCTGAAATACAACGGCCGGGCCGGGGGGGCGGACCTGAAGGTGCAGGTGCCCGAGGGAACCAGCGCGCGGGCGGCGATGGCGGCGGTGAACCGCGAGCGCTACACGGCGATGTTCGGCCACGACCACAGCCACGCCACCGACGCGGAGCTGCTGGACGCCTTTACCTACAACGTGTTTCCGAACTTCGCCCCGTGGGGCGGCTTCATGCCCAACATCGTCTATCGCTGGCGGCCGTGGCCGGACCAGGACTCCACCCTGATGGAGGTGCGCCTGCTGATGCGCGTGCCGCCCGGCCAGCCCAAGCCCCGGGCGCCGGAGATGCACATGCTGGGCGAGGACGAGCCCTGGACGGCCGCCACGGAACTGGGCGCGGCCCTGGCCGGGGTGTTCGAGCAGGACATGGCGAACCTGCCCTATGTGCAGGACGGTCTGAAGGCGTCCAAGAACAACGCCGTGCACCTGGGCGACTACCAGGAGATCCGCATCCGGCATTTCCACCGGACGCTGGACAAGTACCTGGCGCGCTTCGGCTAGGCCCTTCCGGCTCTTTGCTTTTCGATCTCTCGAGGACGACGACTGATGGCGGACGTGACGCCCATACGCATGCCCAAATGGGGCCTCTCCATGCAGGAGGGGGCGATCATCGACTGGTGGAAGGCCGAAGGGGACCGCCTGACCGAGGGCGAGGACCTGGTCGACATCGAGACGTCGAAGATCAACAACG
>JAFEEA010000359.1 GCA_018241335.1 Pseudomonadota bacterium | reverse complement strand
CCGCCGCCGGCCGCGCCGGTGACGCCGCCGGTCGCGCCGGTGACGCCGCCGGTCGCGACGCCGGCGGCCGCGCCTGGAGCGCCGGCCGCCCCACCGCCACCGGCCCAACCGCCGCTCCCGGGCCTGGACCAGCTGCTGCCCCAAGGTGGCGCGCCGCCGCCGAAGACGTGAAGACGGTCTCGCACAATCCTGGCCACGGTCTTCTGCAAGACAGGCTGGACGCCCTGACGACGGTGAGCGCGGAACTGGCCGGTTGGGTCGCGAGGCAGCCGGACGGCGGCGTGCGCGCATGGCCGGACGCCGAACCCGACGAGCGCGCCGCTTTCGGGGCGCAGGCGCGGCGCGTCATCGCCGCCCTGCCCGACGCCGACCAGCGACTGTGGGCCTCGGTTACCCGCCGGGCCGCGATGCGCGGTCTTTCACCGGCCGAAGCCGAAGACCGGTTGTTGGCCCTGCTCTGGGCGGCCGCCGGCGACCATCTCGATCTGAACGCCGGCCCCTAACGCCACCCGCGCTAAGCCTCCAGCTCGATGTCCCAGTAGAGGTAGTCCAGCCAGCTTTCGTGCAGGTGGTTGGGGGGGAAGCGGCGGCCGTGTTCCTGGAGTTCGTACATGCTCGGCCGGCGCGGGTGCCGGTGGGGATGCATGTGGGCCTCGCGCGGGGTGCGCCCGCCCTTGGTCAGGTTGCAGCGCGCGCAGGCCGTGACGATGTTCTCCCACGTGGTGCGGCCGCCGCGCGAGCGGGGGGTCACGTGGTCGAAGGTCAGGTCCTCCATGGCCCCACAGTACTGGCAGGTGAAGGCGTCGCGCAGGAACAGGTTGAACCGCGTGAAGGCCGGCGGGCGGTCCTGGGCCACGTAGCTCTTGAGGGCCACGACGCTGGGCAGGGCCATCTCGAAACTGGGGGAGTGGATGCGCTTGTCGTAGGTCGAGACCACGTCGACCCGGTCCAGGAACACGGCCTTGATCGTCTCCTGCCAGGGCCACAGCGACAGCGGATAGTAGGACAGGGGCCGAAAGTCGGCGTTCAACACCAGGGCGGGCCAGCCGGACGGCGGGCGGCTAAGCACCTGCATTGCGGCCTCCGTGGATGGGGCCGTGAGCGGCGACGGACATGACGGCGAGCGTCTTGGCGATGGGGGTGCGCGCGTGGAACCTGAAGACCAGCCTCCTTCAGTGCCTGCGGCCCGAAAGTCCCTGGTCAGAATCAGACGAGGACCCGGACGCCCGCCAAAGATAGGGACTTTTGCGCGACATCTCCATGACGTCGGACGAGGGTTAGCGCCGCCGTAACGGCTTTGGCTTAAGGGGTGGCGCGAAAGCCACGGCTCGCTGAGGTTCCTCCCATGGCCGACACGGCCCTCTACGCCCTGACCGCGCGCCTGACGGCCGCCGGCGCCATCACTCCGGCCGACGTCGTGGCCGTGCGCCAGGTCCTCTATCCCGACATGAGCATCGATACGGCGGAGGCCGAGGCGCTGATCGCGCTGGACAGCGCCGTCGGCGCGCGCTGCCGTGAATGGAACGACCTCTTCATCGAGGCGATGACCGACTATGTGGTCCGTCAGCAGACCCCGGCCGACTATGTGGACGAGGCCAAGGCCGACTGGCTGATCTCGCAGCTCTCCACCGGCGGACGGGTGCGCAGCGACAGCGCCCTGGAGGCCTTGGTGCACATCCTGGAGACCGCCACCGCCGCGCCGGCGCGCCTGGCCCTGTTCGCCTTGGCGCAGGTGAAGTCGGCGGTGCTGGACGGCGATGGCCCCCTGCTGTCGGGCAAGCTGGAGCGCGGGCGTATCTGCGCGGCCGAGGTCGCGCTACTGCGGCGGCTACTCTATGCGGCGGCTGGCGACGGCAACGTGGCCATCACCCGGGCCGAGGCCGAGATGCTGTTCGATATCAACGACGCCTGCCGCGGCGCCGACAACGACCCGGCCTGGACGGACCTTTTCGCCAAGGCGCTGGCGGCTTCGGTGATGACGGTGTCGGGCTTCACGCCGGTGGACCCGGGCGACGAGGCGCGGCGGGAGGCCTGGCTGGCGCACGCCGATCCGTCCGGCATGTGCGGCATCGCCGGCTTCTTCAACCGCATGTTCACCACCCCGCCGCCGACCGGCAACGCCCTGTGGGGCGACGGGCTGGACAGCTGGCGCGCCCACAACGCCGAGGTCGAGGCCGCCGAGCGGGCGGCGGAGGGTGTGTCCGGCGAAGAGGCTCGCTGGCTGGCCGAGCGGATCGGTCGCGACGGGGTGTTCGATCCGGCCGAACAGGCGCTGATCCGGTTCCTGAAGGCGGAGTCGCCACAGGTCCACCCGGCCCTGCGGCCGCTGATGGACGCGGTCGTTCAGTCCCCGTCGTAGATCCCGCCCTTGGACGCACAGCGGGCGGCCCAGGCGGCATCGGTCTCGGGCGCGCCGCGGTTGGTGAAGCCCACATCCAGGGCGGTGTCCTCGCG
>JAFEEA010000358.1 GCA_018241335.1 Pseudomonadota bacterium | reverse complement strand
GCGGACCCGACCCAAGCGGCCAACGGAACGGCCATTGCGACCTTCCTGTCGCTGCTGGGGGTGATCCTGATCATGAGCACGGATCTGCATCACCTGTTCATCGCCGCCATCGCGCGCTCCTACACGCTGTTTCCCGTCGGCAAGGCGATCCCGGTGCACGACGCGGCGGCCCTGGCGATCAGGACCTTCGCCAGCACCTTCACGCTCGCCATCCAGCTTTCGGCGCCGATGCTGGTCTTCGGCCTGGTCTTCAACCTGGCCACGGGCCTCGTGGGACGGGCGATGCCGCAGTTCCAAATCTTCTTCGCCGCCACGCCGCTGCAGGTCCTGCTGGGCCTGTCCATCCTGGCGCTGAGCCTGGGCACCATCGGCATGGTCTGGGTCTCGCGCTACCGCGCGCTGCTCGCCAACTTCACCTGAGGGCGCGGTGGCCGAAGGCGCGGAAAAAGACTCAAAGACAGAAGAGGCGACAGGCCGGCGCCTCGAACAGGCGCGGGCCGAAGGCGACGTCGCCAAGTCGCCGGAACTGGTCCAGGCGGCCAGCCTGCTGGCGGCCTTCGGCGTCCTGGTCGGGATGGGCGGCTACCTGGCCCAGAACCTGGCGGTGAAGCTGACGCCATTCCTGGCCCACCCGGACTCCATCGCCGTGGACGGGCAGGGCGGCGTCGGCGTGGCGCGCTACGCCATCATGGCGGCCTTGCCGGCGATCGGGGCGGTGATGGGCGCGGCCCTGATCTCGGGTATCGCCGGCAACGTGCTGCAGACCGGCTTCCTGTTCATTCCCTCGAAGCTGGCGCCGGACCTGCAGCGACTGAACCTGCTGAGCGGGTTGCAGCGCATGGTCAGCCTGGACGGCCTCGTCCAGTTCCTGCGCTCGGCGGCCAAGGTGCTGGCGACCGGGGCGATCGCCTATTGGATACTGCGCCCGAGGGCGCGGGAGTTCAGCCAGCTCTCGACCATGGATCCCATGGCGATCCTTCCCTATGCGATCGACATGGCCAAGTCGCTGGTGCTGGCGGTGATGGTCTTCACCGTCGGCCTGGCGGGCATCGACTACATCTGGCAGCGCCAGCGCTTCGCCCAGAAGATGCGGATGACTAAGGAAGAGGTGAAGGAAGACTTCAAGCAGACCGACGGCGATCCGCATGTGAAGGCCCGCCAGCGGCAGATCCGCATGGAGCGCTCGCGCCGCCGGATGATGCAGGAAGTCCCCAACGCCACGGTGGTGGTGATGAACCCGACCCACTTCGCCGTGGCGCTGCGTTACGCCCCGGGCGAGACTCCGGCGCCGCAGTGCGTGGCCAAGGGCGTCGACAGCCTGGCCTTGAAGATCCGGGAAGTGGCCGAGGAGGCGGGCGTGCCGGTGATCGAAGACCCGCCGCTGGCCCGCGCGCTCTACGCCACCGTGGAGGTCGACCAGACCATCCCGCAGCAACACTACGAGGCCGTGGCCAAGATCATCGGCTTCATCATGTCCGCCGCAAAGTCGCCAAAGCGCGCGCGGCAACTCTAGGCGTTATAGTTCGAGGGTGATTCGGTGAGTGTGGAACCTCAAATCCCTGGAATGGAGCGCGGCTACGCGATGAGCGAGTCCCGCGAAGACGGCCGCAGGCGCAGGTTCGATCCGCTGATCGTCGCCGCCGCGGCGTTCTTCCTCCTGGCCGTCGGCCTGGCGGCGGTGCCTGCCTTCAAGGCCGGCGCGGCGACCCTGGCGGGGATGCTGCTGCTGGCCGGGCTGGCCGGCGTCGCCTTCGTGGGGCTGATCGCTTTCCGCAATGCGTCGCGCGAGGCGCCGGCCGCGGGCGAGGCGGAACTGGCCGACTTGGTGCAGGCCCTGGACGAGCCGGCCGCCGTCTGTGTCGCCGACGGCCTGATCGTGGCGGCCAACGCCGCCTGGCGCGAGAGCGTCGGCTCGGCGCGGCGGCTGCCCAAGAACGGCGGCGGCCTGTTCGCCGCCCTGTCGGATGCGCGCCGCGGCGGCCGCGGCCAGGGCGCGATGCGTACTGGCCGGGCCGAACAGCAGACCCACATCACCCTGATCGGCGCCGACCGCTTCCTGTTGCGCCTGACCCCTGTCGCGACGGCGGCCAGCCCCGCCGCGTCGAGCGCCCCCGCCAGCGCGGCGCCGACCCCCGCCGCCCTCGACGGCTTCGCCTCGGCCTCGCCGTTCGGCGCCGCCTTGATCGACGGGACCGACGCCTTCGCCGCGCCGATCCTGGAAGCCAACCCGGCCCTGGAGGCCATCGCCGGCGCCGGCGCGACGCCGGGCGCGACCCTGGGCTCGCTGATCAAGCCGGAGTCCCTGGCCGAGGTCACCGCCAGCCTGGCCGCCGGCCGCGCCGGGCCCTTCGACGTCACGCCAGCCGCGGCGCCCGACCGCACGGCCAGCCTGTACCTCGCGCCCGCGGGCGGGCGCACCGTCGCCTATCTGGTGGACGTCACCGAGCAGAAGAAGATGCAGCTTCAGCTCGCCCAGCGGAACAAGATGGA
>JAFEEA010000357.1 GCA_018241335.1 Pseudomonadota bacterium | reverse complement strand
CCGCCCGCCATGGCCGCCTTGGCCGTTCCATAGCGCGCCAGCACGCCCTCGCCCGCCACCGCGAGGTTGCGATGCAAGGCGCCGAGCGCGACGACGAAGAAGGCCGTGAAGGGAAACAGGTAGAGGACGAAGGCCACCGCCTGGGCCGGGCTCATCAGCTTCAGGGCCACCACCCAGAAGCGGAAGTCGGTGGTGAACCAGCGGTCGCTGAGCCAGAGGGCGAAATAGCCCATCGTCGCCGTCAGGATGGCGATCAGGATGCTGGATCCCCAGCGCGTGTTGGCCGGCGCCTTCGGCCCCCGGAACACCGCGCCCAGCGCCAGGATGATCAGGGCGTTCAGCACCGCCCAGGCCATGATCTGGCTGGTGATGCTCTGGCGGAACAGGATCGAGGGCGGCAGCAGGGCCGCACCGATCCCCATGAAGGGATAGAAGGTCAGCACCGGGATGGCCGCGCCGAGAACCAGCGCCACCCACCAGCGCCCGTCGCGCCGCGTCCGGACCGGCGCCGGCGTCGCCGGCAGGTCCCTGAACACCGGCAGGCGCAACAGCAGGTCGAAGGTTCCCAGCAGCAGGGCGACGAAGCCGACCAGGGCGATCCCCGTGCCGGCCTCCTTGCCCAGCCAGACCTGGTCCGACGCGGGCCTGGGCGTCCCGCCCTTCAGCGTGCGGGCGAACCAGTCGGCCGCGTCGCCGATGGCCGCGCGCGAGAAGTGGTCGCCGGGATGGGTGGTGGCCGGCGTATAGAGCCGCCGCGCGGTCCCGCTCGCCACGTCGCCGTAGAGTCGGTCGGGAACGATCGGGGCCGGCGCGCCGAACACCTTGGCCAGCTTCAGGCTCTGTCCCACGTCGGCGGCGCGGTCGACGCCCCACATCAGTTTGGAGAACTCGTCGTAGCGGCTGTAGACGACGGCCAGGTTGCGGGGCCAGGCCGCGTCGCCCTCCGGGGCGAAGCCGCTGCCGGTGGACGAGCCTTCCAGCACCATGGCCTGGTAGGCGTCCGGCATGGCCTTGGCCGCGGCCAGCACCGTCCAGCCGCCCATGCTGTGGCCCTCCAGCCCGATGTTGGCCTCGTCCACCTGCGGCAGCGATCGCAGATAGGCGAGGCCCGCCGGCCCGCCGAAGCCCGCCGCGAAGGCCGGCGGATCGGAATAGCCGTGGCCCCTCTGGTCCAGGGCCAGCACCACATAGCCGCGGCGCGCGAACTCGATGGCGAAGCCGTCCTGGGTCTCGCGCGAGTTGATGTAGCCATGCACGGCCAGGATCCCGGGCGCGGGATGCGCTGCGCTCGCGCCGGGGGGCAGATAGAGGAGGGCGCTCATCTGGGCGCCGTCCGGCCCCGCGAAACGCACGTCGCGGACGCTGACGCCGCCGCCGGTCTGCACCGACTTCGCCAGCCAACCCCCGCCCAGGATCAGCGCCCAGCCCAGGACGAACAGGATCAAGCCCTTGCGCATCACGCCCCCCTCCCGCGGCCGGCGTCATCGCGCCGGTCCTAGAGGCCGAGCTTCGGCTTGCCCGTCGCGAGGCGCAAGGCCGCGCCCGGCGCCATCTCTCCGCGGCGCGCAAGAAATGGGCGGCGCGGCATAATCGCGCGACCAATCGACCCCCGGCCTCGCTATTCGGAGCGTAAAACCTGCTATAGGCGCCCTCAGAAGGGGAGCGTCAAAGCGCCATGCCAAGCCCGGGAGGCCCGATCGGTCCGCGCTATCTGCTCAAGCAGATTCGCGAAGCCATGGCCGGGGCCGGACCCACCCAGGCCAAGTTCGACATGGTCGTGCGCACCATCGCCAACTCGATGGTGGCCGAGGTCTGCTCGATCTACCTGCGCCGCGCCTCCGGCGAGATGGAACTGTTCGCAACCGAGGGCCTGGACCCCGGCGCCGTCCACGTCACCCGTATGAAGCCGGGCGAGGGCCTGGTCGGCGAGATCATGCGCATCGGCCGGCCGCTGAACCTCAGCGACGCCCCGAGCCACCCGGCCTTCTCCTATCGCCCGGAAACTGGCGAAGACCCTTTCCACGCCTTCCTGGGCGTGCCCCTGCTGCGCGGCGGCCGCGCCATCGGCGTGCTGGTGGTCCAGAACCGCACCAGCCGCGTCTATGGCGAGGAGGAGGTCGAGGACCTCCAGATCATCGCCATGGTGCTGGCCGAGATGGTCGCCTCGGGCGGCCAGCGCGGCCAGGACGCCCTCAAGGACGTCGAGATCGCCCCCCACCGCGCCGAGCGGATGAAGGGCGCGCGGTTCGCCGACGGCCTGGCCTATGGCGTCGCCGTGCTGCACGAAGCGCCGGTGGCCGCCAGCCAGCTGCTCAGCGACGACCCGGCCGCCGAGGAGGCGCGCCTGACCGCCGCCATCATCGACCTGCGCAACCAGATCGACGCCATGCTGGACGGCCACCAGGGCATCCTGGGCGCCTCCTACGACGTGCTCGAGGCCTACAAGATGCTGGCCCACTCCTCGAGCTGGAACCATGACCTCGAGGAGGC
>JAFEEA010000356.1 GCA_018241335.1 Pseudomonadota bacterium | reverse complement strand
TTCGTCGTGTCGTTCACCCCCTCCCCTTACCGAGCGGCGGCGGTCTTGTCTTTTGCCGGATGAACAAGGGCGGCCGATCGACGCGTTTCTACTTGCCGCGCAAGACTTGGCGGCGATGCCTCGTTGACTTTGCGAAGAGCCGCCCTATGTTCCGCGCGCCCGACGTGGGATTCCGAGCGCGCATGTTTCGTGTTGGACGACCCCGCGCTCGTCGCGTTTCAAGGCATGACAAACTTTTCAGACCTGGGCCTTAGCGCCCCGACTTTGCAAGCGGTCGCCGACACCGGCTATACCGTGGCCACCCCTATCCAGGCGGAAGCCATTCCCGTCGCCCTATCCGGGCGCGACGTTCTGGGCATCGCCCAGACCGGCACCGGCAAGACCGCCGCCTTCACCCTGCCGATGATCGACCGCCTCGTGGCGGGCCGCTCCAAGGCGCGCATGCCGCGCTCGCTGGTGATCGCGCCCACGCGCGAACTGGCCGACCAGGTGGCGGCCTCGTTCGAGAAGTACTCCAAGGGCCAGAAGCTGACCTGGGCCCTGCTGATCGGCGGCGTCTCCTTCGGCGACCAGGAGCTCAAGCTCGACCGCGGCGTCGACGTGCTGATCGCCACCCCTGGCCGCCTGCTCGACCATTTCGAGCGTGGCAAGCTGCTGATGACCGGCGTGCAGATCATGGTCGTCGACGAAGCCGACCGCATGCTGGACATGGGCTTCATCCCGGACCTGGAACGCATCTTCAAGCTGACCCCGGCCAAGAAGCAGACGCTGTTCTTCTCGGCCACCATGCCGCCGGAAATCACGCGGCTGACCAAGCAGTTCCTGAACGACCCGGTGCGGATCGAGGCCTCGCGCCCGGCCCAGACCGCCGAGACCATCACCCAGCACATCGTGCGCATCCCCAGCGCCGACGCGGCCCACAAGCGCACCGCCCTTCGCGCGCTGATCACCGCCGCCACCGAGATGCGCAACGGCATCGTCTTCTGTAATCGCAAGTCGGAAGTCGACATCGTCGCCAAGTCGCTGAAAAAGCACGGCTTCGACGCCGCGCCGATCCATGGGGACCTGGACCAGGCGACGCGGATGCGCACGCTCGAGGCCTTCCGCAAGGGCGAGCTGAAGCTGCTCTGCGCGTCGGACGTGGCCGCCCGCGGCCTCGACATCCCGGACGTCAGCCACGTCTTCAACTACGACGTTCCGCACCACGCCGACGACTATGTGCACCGGATCGGCCGCACGGGCCGCGCCGGACGCAAGGGCGACGCCTTCATGATCGCCACCCCGGCCGACAGCCGCAACCTGGACAAGGTTCTGAAGCTGATCGCCATGAAGCCGGAAGAGGTGACCCTGGACATCGACTGGTCCGAGGTGCGCGCCGACGGCAAGCGCCGCGACGATCGCCGCGGCGGCGACCGCGCCGGCGGCCGAGATCGTGACCGGGGTCGCGGCCGGGGTCGCCCGGCCTCGGAAACCTCCGTGGTCGGCATGGAGCCCACCAAGGTGATTCCCCGCCCCGAGGGCGAGGAAGCCCCGGCTCGGGTCGAGGTCGAAGCCGCCGACGAGGCGCCCCGCGAACGGCGTCCGCGCCGCGAGCGCCGGCCGCGCTCCGGCGAACGCGCCGCGGAGGCCGCGCCGGCCGAACGCGTCGCTCCCGAGCCGCGCGCCGAGCGCGAACCCCGCCCTGAGCGGGAAGAGCGCGGCGACCGCGCCGGGCGGTCCGAACGCGCCCCGCGCGCCGAGGCTCGCGGCGAACGCGAGCCCCGCCGGGATCGGGATCGAGATCGCGACAATCGCCGTGGCCGTGACGACGACGGTCCCGGCGTTGTCGGCTTCGGCGCCGACCTTCCGGCCTTCATGCGCCCGAAATAGCGGGCGCGCCCGCCCCTTAGGGGTGGACGTCGCCCAGCGCCCTCGGCACGCAGAACGTCTCGCTCGAGACGGCGATGCCGCGCGGAACCATGATCTTCTGTTCGATCCCGCCCACGGCCGCGCAAGCCGGGCCCGGCGCGACGTCGTAGTGGATGATCCGCACGGTGTAGGCCGGGCAGACGTCGCCGCAGGGGAAATCGACAACCACCGGCGCGCCGTGGTTTCGGCCCAGCGCCAGGTGCTTGAACATCATCGCCGACTTGTCGAACGGCTTTGCGGCATAGGCCTGCAGCTCGGCGTCCGAGATCAGCCCCGCGCCGCCCGCCGCGGCGGAGGCGCAGGCCGACAGCACCGCCGCCAGGGCCGGAGCCAGGACGCGCACGGCGCGGTTCCCGCTCAGCGACCGATCGAACCGGCCAGGAACTTGCGGAAGGCCGGGCCGTAGGGCGGGCGCAGGGCGGCCAGCTGCGGCATGTCCTTCTTGAGCTGGCTGTAGATCGCCTTGCGGTGGCTGAACTCCTTGAAGCCATCGAAGCCGTGGTAGCTGCCCATGCCCGAGGGGCCGACGCCGCCGAAGGGCAGGTCTTCCTGGGCCACGTGCATGATGACGTCGTTGACGGTCAC
>JAFEEA010000355.1 GCA_018241335.1 Pseudomonadota bacterium | reverse complement strand
ACGGCGCGGATGGAGAGGTCCGGCCCTTGCGAGTTCAGGCGGGCCTCGCCGTAGAGGGCGCGGGGCAGGGGGATCCGGGCGTGGGGGCCGGGGTGGGCCTCGGCCGCGGCGATGGGATCGCGGACCAGGTCCTTGGCCGGCACGGCGTCGTCCAGCAGGGCGTGGACGAAGGAGGTGTTGGCGCCGTTCTCCAGCAGGCGGCGGACCAGGTAGGGCAGCAGGTCCTCGTGCGCGCCGACCGGGGCGTAGACGCGCAGGCGGCGGGGCCCGAAGGCGGCGGCCGCGGCCTCGTAGAGTTCCTCGCCCATGCCGTGCAGGCGCTGGTGCTCGATGGTGACGCCCGCTTCGCCGGCCATCTGGACGACGGCGGCCAGGGTGTGGGCGTTGTGGGTGGCGAACTGGGCGTAGAGGTGCGGCGAGGCGGCGATCAGGGCCTTGGCGCAGACCAGGTAGGAGAGGTCGGTGGCGGCCTTGGTGGTGTAGACCGGATAGTCCGGACGGCCGGCCACCTGGGCGCGCTTGATCTCGCTGTCCCAGTAGGCGCCCTTGACCAGGCGCACCATCAGCCGGCGGCCGGAGCGGCGGGCGAGGTCGGCGACGGCGGCGATCACCGCCGGACCGCGCTTCTGGTAGGCCTGGACGGCGAGGCCGAGGCCGGTCCAGTCGGCCAGGGACGGCTCGTGGGCGAGGCGGTCCAGCAGCTTGAGGGACAGGACCAGCCGGTCGGCCTCCTCGGCGTCGAGGGTGAAGTTGAGGTCGTAGTGCGCGGCCAGCACCGCCAGGCGCAGCACGCGCGGATAGAGGGTCGACCAGACCCGGTCTTCCTGCAAGGCCTCATAGCGCGGCGACAGGGCCGACAGCTTGACCGAAATGCCGTGGCCGGCCTCCGGGCCATGGCGGGCGTCGGCCTCGCCCACGGCGGTGATGGCGGCGGCGTAGGCGGCCTCGTAGCGTTCGGCGTCGGCCTCGGTGCGTGCGCCCTCGCCCAGCATGTCGAAGGAGCAGAGCAGGCGCTCCGACGCGGCGCGCTTCAGGGCCGCCTCAATGGTGCGGCCGAGCACGAACTGCTCGCCCATGATGCGGATGGCCTGCGCGACGGCGGCGCGGATCACCGGCTCGCCCACCCGGCCGGCCAGGCGGCGGAGGTAGCCGGTAAGATCGGACCGGGCCTCGTCCTCGACGTCCACCAGCTTGCCGGTGAGCATCAGGCCCCAGGTCGAAGCGTTGACGAACAGGCTGTCGGAGCGACCGAGATGGGCGGCCCAGTCGGCCGAGCCGATCTTCTCGGCGATGAGGGCGTCGCGGGTCGCCTCGTCGGGGGTCCGCAGCAGGGCCTCGGCCAGGCACATCAGGGCCAGGCCCTCGCGGGTGCCGAGGCTGAACTGCTTGAGGAAGCTCTGCACCACGCCCTGGCGGCGGCCGGCGGCGCGGGTCCCGACCACCAGGTCCTCGGCCTGGCGCTGGACGCGGGCGCGCTCGGCGCCGGCGAGGGGCGCGGCGGCCAGGAGGGCGGCGATGGCCTCGGCCTCGTCGCGATACTTTCCGGCGTCGAGGGCGTCCCAATCGAGGGGCGCGGCGGAGGCCTGCGGGGCCTTGGCGGTGGATTTGGCGGCGGTCTTGGGCATGGCGGCCCCCGGTCGGAGTGGCGATTGCATGCGTTCGGTGTATCGCAAGATATGCCGAAGGTGCTTTGTTTCCGAGATCGGATCGGCGATGATCATTCGATCGTGATGGGGAATTCGCATGTCTGCTCTGGACGAGACCGACCGCCGGCTGCTCCGCGTCCTGCAGGCCGACGGGCGCATCACCAACGCCGAGCTGGCCAAGCGCTGCCACCTGTCGCCGGCGGCGGCCTTCGAGCGGGTGCGGCGGCTGCGCGAGCGCGGTGTGATCGCCGGCTATGCGGCGATCCTGGATCCGGCGCAGGTGGACCTGTCGCTGATGATCTTCGTGGAGGTGCTGCTGGACCGCACCACCGGCGACGTCTTCGAGACCTTCGCCGCCGCGATCCGCCGGGCGCCCGAGGTTCTGGAGTGCCACATGGTGGCCGGCGGCTTCGACTACCTGATCAAGGCCCGCGTCAAGGACATGGCGGCGTATCGCGCCTTTCTGGGCGACGTGCTGATCGCCATGCCGGGAGTGCGCGAGACGCGCACCTACGCCGTGCTGGAAGAGGTGAAGGCGACGGTTCAGTTGCCGATCTGAAGGGGCGGCCGCTCTGTGCGCGCTCTATCCGCCCCCAACCGCTGCGTCATCCCGTGGCGGGGTCGGGAAGATCGGGCGGCGGGGGTGATCGTGGTGGGCGTGGAGGCGGTGGGTTTGGCCCGCCCCATCCCGGCGCCTGCCACGCCGGCGCGGGCCAGCCGCGAAAGGCGGAGGCGGCGGGGCGTTCAGCGCGTTCCTCCAGGGCCCAGGCCTCGTCGGCCCAGGGGGCGGGATCGAAGGCGATGCCAAGGTCGCGGCAGACGCGGGCGAGGAGGTCGCTGACCGGTCGTCCGACGAAG
>JAFEEA010000354.1 GCA_018241335.1 Pseudomonadota bacterium | reverse complement strand
AGGCTCGGTCATGTCGCGGTCATCGCCCGCGGCTTCTCCTATGTCGCCGGCTACGGGCTTCGCCTGCTGCCGGTGCTGCAGAGCCCCTCGCAGCTTCGCGCCGAGTACGGGCCGGACCTGGCCGAGGAGATCATCG
Organism: Pseudomonadota bacterium; assembly: GCA_018241335.1. GTDB lineage: Bacteria > Pseudomonadota > Alphaproteobacteria > Caulobacterales > Caulobacteraceae > Acaudatibacter. The sequence continues at coordinate 2,394 of JAFEEA010000354.1, read as the reverse complement.
CCAACTGCGGGGTGGAGATCGCCTTCGCGCCGAAGGCGTTGAAGGTCGCCAACGACCTCTCCGAACGCCTCGGCTTTTGGACCTATGTCGGGCGCTCAAGCAGCCGCCCCTCGCTGCTGTCGCGCGGCCAAAGGAGCCTCACCGAGTCAGACCAGCGGCGCGCGCTGATGATGCCCCAGGAGTTGATCCAGATGCCTGCGGATCGCCTCGTCGTCCTGCGCGCCGGCATGCCGCCGGTGCTCGGCCGCAAGATCGTCTTCTGGCGGGAGGCCGCGTTCAGGCGGCGCGTCCTGCCCCCGCCATCGATCCCCCCCAGGCCCTGCCCCCCCGTGACCGCCACGACGCCGCCGCCGATCGAGGAGTCCGCCGCCATGCCACGCGAACCGCGCCGATCGGCGGATCCAGGCGTTGACGACCTGACCCTGCGCCTTGGCCCGACGCTGGAGGCGGGCGGGTTCGAACCTCTCCCGCCGTCGGGCGCCACGGAGGCGGACGTGGAAGCCTGGGTCACGCGGTTCATCGACGCGTCGATGATCCAGGACGAGGCGGCGCGTCATGGCCGATGAAGCTTCAGACCTCAACAGCCTGACCGCGGCCCCAAACGCCGCGTCGCGGACACCGGGCGACGTCCCTGAACGGGTTCGCCGCCGCTACCTCCTCGAAAGTCGCGGCGGCGCCGGCATCGACTTCTATGTCGACGGCACGGTGACCGCCGCAAGCTTCCGGGACCAGGGGCGAAGGCTCACCACCCCCCGGTCCGATCCGAACGTCATTGGCGACCTCGTGGAGATCGCCCGCCACCGCGGCTGGACAACGGTCACGGTGAGCGGCGCGGGGAGCTTTCGCCGGCAGAGCTGGCTTGCCGGGCGGACGATCGGCCTGGACGTGCGCGGCTACCGACCCACGCAACGCGATGTGCAGGCGCTGGATCGCCGGCTGGATCACCGCCTGGCGCGCGAAGCCGGCGCGGCCGGAACAGCCCCGCCCAGGTCTCCATCGGCGCATGATCCAAAGGCCGGCGCGAGCGCGGCCGAGGTTCGGGCCAGGATGCGCATCGTCGAGGCGGTGGTGCGAAGCCGCGTGCGCACAGAGGAGGGCCAGGACCGTATCCTTCAGTCCGCCAAGGCGCGCCTCGGCGCATGGCTGGAGCGTGGGGCGCACCTTCGTCCGCTCAAGGTCCCGGAGCCCGAAATCGTCGTCGCCCGCGGCGTCCGGCGCGAGCGGCGGCGGTAGGCTGCCATCGTCGCTTCAATGGCCTGCGCCTCGCCGCCGCACAGGCGTTCCGGTCATTGCGCAGGCGTCGCATCGACCAGCCCCTGGGTGTGCGGCAGAAGACCCTCAGGCGGCGCCTCGTCGTCCCCTGCGGCGAGCCGCCGACTTCAGAGACTGCGGGTAACGCTCAAGGTGGCGGACCGCGCTCAAGCGAGCGCGCCAGCGGCCGGAAGGTCGTGACCCCGGCTTCGGCCTTCAGGACCGCCAACGCGAGCGACGTCACCCGGCAGGAGACCAACCCACCCCACGAGGCGAGGTCGGCGGCTATGTCGCGGTCGTCGACAAGGGTTAGTCTTCCGCAAGCGCGATCATGTTTCGAAGCGCGGGATCATCGACGTAGTCGTTTGCGGCTTCCACGACGAGCGAGTCGATCCTTCCCGTGAACCTGAACGGAAGAGCGTAGCGGTCGCTGACAGGACTGGCTTCGTCGTAGCCACAGCAGACGCCGCCCGCCGTGGGGCTCGCGGGCCACATCCCATCCAGCTCGTCCACGACGAGCGTGACGCCATCGCCGAGCAGGCTGGCCTGGCCTCTGCAGGGCCCGGTTTTCCTGAATTCGAAGGCCAGCCGGTGGCGTCCGCGATGTATCGGCAGGGGCGCCTGCAGGACGTGACGCCAACCAGGGCCGACATACTCGTGGACCAGTTGACCGTCTTTTATGAAGAGGACGTAGCCCCCCGCTCGTCCACCGACCGACAGCAGGACGCCCTCGTCCGCCTCGTCCAGCTCCACCTCCGCCTCGATGCGGTAGGACCGGTTGGCGACCGCGGGCGCCGCATACCCGGAGACGCGCTGAGGGCGAGAAAGGCGTGACGCGGATGCTGTCCATGCTTAGCGCCGAACTGGAAACGGCGATGATCCTGACGGGATGCGTGGATATTCGCGAGGCGGGCTCGGAAATCCTGGATTTGCCTGGCGGATAGACGGGCGCACAGCCACTGGCCATGGGATTCAAGGGCCTTGGCGCCCGCGTCCTTTCGCCGACTGACGTTGTGGGACCATGGAACCCTGACCACGTCACTTCGAGGGGATACGTCCGAAGGCGCGCCGGGCGTACGCCCGTGCCTAGCGGAGACCACTCAGTGTTAGACTGCCAGCATCGGCGGCTCCCCGCAGTCGATG
>JAFEEA010000353.1 GCA_018241335.1 Pseudomonadota bacterium | reverse complement strand
TGGCCTCGATCGGCGGGCCGAGGGCGGTCACCGCCCTGGCGCGGTCGCTGGGCGATCCGTCGACCCGGCTGGACCGCAACGAGCCGAGCCTCAACACGGCGCGCCCTGGCGATGCGCGCGACACCACCACCCCCGCCGCCATGGCCGGCGACCTGCAGGCCGTGCTGCTGGGCCGTGCCCTGAAGCCCGCCAGCCGCGAGCGACTGACCGGCTGGATGAAGCAGACGTCGACGGGCCTGAACCGCATTCGGGCCGGCCTGCCGTCGGGGTGGACCATGGCCGACAAGACCGGCAGCGGCGAGCGCGGCTCGACCAACACCATCGGCCTCGTCTGGCCGCCCGGCCGCGCCCCCATCGCCGTCGCGCTCTACTGCGTGGGCTCGCCAAGGCCGCGCGCGGAGATCGAAGCGGCCCACGCCGAGGTGGGGCGCCTGCTGGTGTCGGTGTTCGGGTAGTCGCACGCGGCGACCGCACGGCGAGCTAGCCCCTTTTTCCAATCATCCCGGCGAAGGCCGGGACCCAGTCAAGAGCTGCAGCAGACGGAACCCGAATCCAGCTTGGCTCCCCAAACGCACCGTCGCTGGGAGCTGTGCCTGGGTCCCGGCCTTCGCCGGGATGAATGGGAGGGAAAGGAAGAGCCGGGAACTGCGTCGCTCCCCAACTGGCGCAGAGGGTCGGCCCCGCCTCAGCGGTAGCGGCGCCCGTAGCGGCCGTAGCCGGCGTAGTCGCCGTCGACCTTGTCGATGGCGATGGCGATGGCGCCGTTGTCGCCGATCGGCTTGCAGACGCTGCCGCCGATCTGGCGATAGCCGTGCGTGCCGACGCCGACGTGGACCTCGCCATGGGCGCTCTTGTCGGGCTTGCCGTCCGCCGTCTCCAGCGGGCCGCACGGACCCATCTTCGGCCCCAGCGGCCCGTCGGAGAAGGCGTCGTAGTCGCCCAGGTCGGCCGGCGGCGCGGCCGGCTTGGGCGCGGCGTCGGGGTTGGCGCCGCCCGCGGTCGGGATCGCCTCCTGCGCCAGGGCCGAGGCTCCGAGCAGCAGGCTGGCGCAAACTCCCAGGCAAAGCGGGCGGAACATGGCGGACTCCAGGGCGACGGCCCTGAGTCTATGTGGGCGTTCCCCGCGGCGAAAGATAGGCGCCGGCGATTTCGGAAACGACATGGTCAAGCCTGCCGCCGGCGGGGCGCGCTCAAGCCGTGGCCGCCTCGGCGTCGTTGTCGGCCGGGGCGCCGGGACAGGACCACTGGGCGATGACCTCAAGCAGGCGCTGGGGATTGATCGGCTTGCCGATGTGGTCGTCCATGCCGGCCTCGCGGCACTTGCCCACCTGCTCGGGCAGGACGTTGGCGGTCATGGCCACGATCGGGGTCGTGCAGCCGGCCGAACGGATGCGCCGCGAGGCGGTCAGGCCGTCCATCACCGGCATTTGCACGTCCATCAGGATCACGTCATAGGCGCCGCGCTCGACCGCATGGATCGCCTCCACCCCGTCGCAGGCGGTGTCGATGACGATGTCGAAGGGCTTCAGCAGGGTCTGCACCAGCTCGCGGTTGACGGCCACGTCCTCGACCAGCAGCAGCCGGACCGGCCGCTCCAGATCCACCGCCTCGGGTTCCGCCCGCGGCGCGTCCACCGCCCGGTCCGCCACCGGCAGGGCGACCTCGAACCAGAAGGTCGAGCCCTGGCCCTCGGCGCTGTCGGCGCCGATCTGGCCGCCCATCATTTCGATGGTGCGCTTGCAGATGGCCAGTCCAAGCCCCGTGCCGCCGAACTTGCGCGACACCGAGACGTCGCCTTGGGTGAAGCGCTCGAACAGCTGGCCGATCTGGTCCTGCGGCACGCCGATGCCCGTGTCGCGCACCGCCATGCGAAGCACGCGCTCTTCCCCCCGCGGGTGTTCGCTGACGCTGACCGAGACGGAACCGGCGCTGGTGAATTTCACCGCGTTGGACAGGAAGTTGAGCAGCACCTGGCGCAGGCGCGGCCCGTCGCCGACCAGGGGCAAGATCAGGCCCTCGGCCGTAACCTTCAGCGCCAGTCCCTTGGCGGCGGCCTGTTCGCCGACGAGGGCGGCGACCGCCTCGGCCTCGGCCAGGGGATCGAAGGGCTGGGGGTCCAGCTCGACGGCGCCGGCCTCCAGCTTGGAGAAATCCAGGACGCTGTTGACGATTTCCAGCAGGGTGGCGCTGGCCTCGCGGATCAGGTGGGCGTGACGGGCGTCCTCGGCGTTCAGCGCCGGCGAGGCCTTCAGGATGCCCGAGAAGCCGATGATCGCGTTCAGCGGCGTGCGCAGCTCGTGCGTCATGTTGGCCAGGAAGTCGGACTTGGCCGCCGCCGCGCTTTCCGCCCGTTCACGCGCCTCGATCAGCTCGCGCTCCATGGCCTTGCGCGCGTCGATGACGCGCGAGATGGACACCACCTGCGGCGGCCCGTCGTCGGCCTGGGCCACGCGGAAGCTGGTCTCGACACAGGAGACCACGCCGTCGGCGCGCACGACCCGATATTCCGTGGTGATCTCGTCGCCCGGCGTCTGCAGGGCCGCCACGGCGATGCG
>JAFEEA010000352.1 GCA_018241335.1 Pseudomonadota bacterium | reverse complement strand
CGGGCAAGGTCGCCGTCGTGACAGGAGCCGCGGCGCAGGGCGAAGGCGTCGGCAACGGCTCCGCTATTGCTCAGCTTTTCGCGCGCGAAGGCGCCAGGGTTGTCCTGGTGAACCGCAGCGAGGCGCGCGCCGCGGCTCTGGAGGCGGCGATCCGATCGGAGGGCGGCGAAGCCGCGGTCTTCGCCGCCGACGTCACCCAGCCCGACGCGACGGAGGCGATGGCCGCGTTCGCGGTCGAACGCTTCGGTCGTCTGGACATCCTCGTCAACAACGTCGGCGTGGGCGCCGGCGGCAACACCGTCACCGTCGCGCTGGACGACTGGCGCCGCCTCATCGAGACCAACCTCACCTCGGCCATGCTCTGCTGCCGGGCCTGCATTCCGCGCATGCGCGACGGCGGCGGCGGCTCGATCGTGAACATATCCTCCACGGCGGGGGCGGTCGGGATGTCCGGCACGCCCGGCGCTGTCGCCTACGCCGCGTCGAAAGGCGGCTCCAGGCCATGACCCTGTCGGTCGCGGCCGACCACGCGGCGGAGGGCATTCGCGCCAACGCCCTCATCGTCGGCACCGTCTTCACGCCGCTCGTCGCGCGGATGGGCGAGGAGGCCCGTGAACGCCGGCGCAAGGCCGTACCCCTGCAGACCGAAGGCACCGGGTGGGACGTAGCCTACGGCGCGCTCTACCTGGCGAGTGACGAGGCGCGCTGGGTGACCGGCGTCATGCTCCCGATCGACGGCGGGTTCTATGCCGTGCGCCCCTGGCCTCGCTGAGCGATCGAGACCGCGCGAACTCTGATCAAGTCCCCTCAAGGCGAATGCCGACACACCACAAGTGCGACTAGCAAGCGCCAGGAGTGGACCTTGGCACACGCGCCGCAAGACGACCTTCGGCGGAGCAGCTGGAATGCTTGCTAACGGCGGTTGGTGATCGCCTGCCTCGCACCCTCTGAGCGCCCCTGCAGCAGGACCACGTCCTCTGCGGAGGACACGTTGGATTTGACCCGCGGCCCGCTATCTCTACCCTGAGGCTGCGACATCTCTTTGGCCAAGGAGCCGAGCGCATGACCAAGCCCATGAAGATCGACTTCGTCTCTGACGTGTCCTGCCCCTGGTGCATCATCGGCCTCGGCGGGCTTGAGGAGGCTTTGGAACGTGTCGGCGATCTGGTCGACGCCAAGATCACCCTGCAGCCATTTGAACTCAATCCCGGCATGCCGCCCGAGGGGCAGAACATCGGCGAACACGTCTTCGAGAAGTACGGCGCCACGCCCGAGCAATCGGCGGCGACCCGCGAGCAGATCCGCGCCCGCGCCGCCGAGGTGGGCCTCACCATCGCGACGACCTCGGAAAGCCGGATCTACAACACCTTCGACGCCCACCGCCTGCTGCACTGGGCGGGCCTTGAGGGCCGGCAGTTGCCGCTCAAGCATGCCCTGTTCGAGGCCTATTTTACCCGCGGCGAGAACCCCGGCGACCACGAGGTTCTGGTTGCGGCCGCCGAACGGGCCGGACTCGATCCGGCCGCGGCCCGCGACGTGCTGGCTTCCGGCCGCTTCGCCGGCCATATCCGCTCATTGGAGCGCCAATGGCACGAGGCCGGTATCGGTTCGGTTCCCGCCGTGATCATCAATGACAAGTACCTGATCTCCGGCGGGCAGCCTGCTGACGCTTTCGAGCGTGCCCTGCGCACTATAGCCGCGGAGACATGATTGGCCTCCTGTCCGCCCTGCGCCATTTGCGGACATTGGACGGTCGCCCGGAAGCAGACCTCTGTGCGACGGCTGATGGAGCGGGTTGAACGCGGCACCCGGAAGATCATCGCGGCGAGCGACGATCTAGGCACTAAAGGTTCGCGCATCGATTGCAGAGCGACGCGGCTACGCTTAACCCAGACTTGAGTTTCACGCAGGCGCGCCATGTCGCTTCCGGATATCGATTTCAAAGCCATTCGCCTGCACCGCGGGGTGAAGTCCGACGCCTTTGAGGAGCTGTGCTGCCAGCTCGCCGCCGACGAGGCCGAGGCCCTAAACGCGCGGTTCGTGCGCAAGGGACGAGGCGCGGACGGAGGTCTGGAAGCCTTCGCGATCCTGCCAGGCGGTCGAGAGGTCGGCTGGCAGGTCAAATACTATTGGCAGATCGACGCGGCCCTGACGAGCCTGAAGGGATCCCTGGATCAGGCGCTGGACAAACACCCCGCCATGGACCGGTTCATCGCCTGTATCCCATTCGATCCGGCGGACAGCCGAAAGGCGAACACCCTGAGCGCGCTCCAGAAATGGGAGGTCTGGCGCACGGCCGAAATCGCCGAAGCGGCCAAGGCAGGCCGCACACTGGAGATCGAGCTCTGGCCCGCACAAGGCCTCCGGGACCGGCTCATGGCGGATCCCAAGGCGGCCGGACGGATCGCCTTCTGGTTCGACGAGACCCTGCTCACCGAGGCCTGGTTCCGCGACAAGCTCGCGCGTTCGGTGACGGCGCTAGGCGCAAGATATACCGCCTCCACCAACATCAAACTGCCCATCCGCCATGCGGTCCTGGCGCTGACCGGCGACCCTGGCT
>JAFEEA010000351.1 GCA_018241335.1 Pseudomonadota bacterium | reverse complement strand
CATGGCCATCTCCCTCACGCCACCTCTGCCAGGGCCGGGGCGAAGGTCCGGTCGAACAGTTCCAGCGTCCGCCCGACGCCGCCGCCGGCCACCCCCAGGTCCAGGATCCCCACCCCCGCGTCGTGCAGCTCGCGCGCCTTGGCCATGACGCTGTCCAGGCCGCCCAGGAACTGGACCCCCGCCACCCCGGCCGTGGGATCGCCGCCGCCCTGGCCGCCGCCCGGCGCCGCCGGTCCGGTGCGGACGCCGACCCGGTTGGCGATATCCTCGGCCTCGGAGTCGGTGCGGCCGATGATCATCCGACCGCGATAGAGCACGTTGTCGTGGGTCGGCTCCCAGCCCGCCTCGCGCGCGGCCTGGCGATAGAGGTCGACCTGCTGGCGCACCTTGGCCGGCGGGGCGAAGCCGATGGCCAGCGACAGGCGGTTCAGCCCCGCATAGCGGGCCGACTCGTCGCTGTTGCCCGAGTAGAACACCGGCGGGTGCGGGTCCTGCACGGTGCGCGGCCACACCGACACGGTGCGGAAACGGAAGAACCGCCCTTCCCAGCCGAACGGCATCGGCTCGGTCCAGGCCCGCAGGATCAGCTCCACCGCCTCCTGGGTGATCTCCCGCGTCTCGGCCGGGTTGGTGCCATAGGTGGCGTGCTCGTTGGGGGTGCCCTTCAGGAACAGCACCACCACGCGCCCGTGGCTGAGGGCGTCCAGCATGGCGATCTCCTCGGCCGTCCGCACCGGGTTGATCAGGGGCGCCAGCGGGCCCAGCAGGGCGATCTTCACGCGCGAGGTCTGCTGGCTGATGGCGGCGGCCAGGATGGCCGGGTTGGGCGTCATCAGGCCCGGCGAATAGTGGTGTTCCGAGATCGACACCCAGTCGAAGCCCGCCTCCTCGGCCAGCTTGTACTGGCGAAGGGCGGTGTCCATGGACCTCATGGCCTCCTCGCGGCTGCACTGCTCGGGCGGCACGGGCCAGCCGCGCGAGGCCACCTCCCCCACATAGCCGCCGGTGCCCAGGTAGCAGGTCTTCATGCGTCTCTCCCCCCGACGGTCTTGATGCGATCAGGCCCCGGCCTCGGCCGTGTCCCGCGACCGGGCCCGGGCCTCCGCGTCACGCCGGGCGAACATGGAGAACTCCAGGGTCTCGGCGTCGTGGCGGGCCTTGTCGATGATGGTGCGATCCAGGAACCAGGCGGCCTCGGAAGCGATCCTGGGGCGCACGGACGGCAGGGCGGCGAAGCCGTGGGTGTGGCCGTGGAAGAGGTGCAGGTCGACGCTGGCGCCCGCCGCGCGCAGGGCCTCCATCATCGCCTGGCTGGCGCTGTGATGGACCACCCTGTCCTGGGTCCCGTGCAGCAGCAGGGTCGGCGGAAAGGCGGCGCCGACATGGCTCAGCGGGCTGGCGGCGCGGGTCGCGTCCTCATCGGCGCCCTCGCCCAGGAGAGACGTCGCCGGCGTCGAATGGCGCCCGTTCGCGGCGCCGACATGGAAGCTGGTCGGCGGATGCACGGCGATGACCGCCGCCACGGCCGACGATACCCCCACGGCGCCCACCTCGCCTTCGAAGCGCGGATCGTCAGGCGTCCCTGCCGCCAGCAGCGCCAGGTGCGCGCCCGCCGACGAGCCCCAGAGCACGATCCGCTCGGCGTCGACCCCCAGCGCCACGGCGTTGGCCCGCGTCCAGCGGATCGCCGCCTTCACGTCGTGGATCTGGGCCGGCCAGGGCGCCTGGCCCAGCAGGCGGTACTGGGCCGGCAGGCCGACGAACCCCAGCTCGGCCAAGGCCCGCGCGTCGAGCCGCATGGCCTCGCGCGCGCCGCCCCGCCAGCCGCCGCCGTGCAGGAAGATCACCGCCGTGCGCGTCGACGGAACGCCCTGCGCCGGACGATAGACGTCCAGCTTCAGCTCCAGGCCGTCCACGGACGCAAAGGCGACGTCCTTCTCGCTCGCCATGCCGGCGTTCCCCGTCCCGTTCGCCCGGCGTTTTGTCGCCGTGGTCGGAGTGACTGTAAACGTTTACAGAAGGAACCGCAATCGTTTGCGATGCTAGGGTTCCTGGAGGGGAGGCCGGGCCGGATGAGCGTCACACTGCATGAGGTCGCGGCGCGGGCGGACGTCTCCATCGCCACGGCCTCGCGCGCGCTGAACGGCCTGCCCGTGTCCAAGGCCAACCTGTCGAAGGTGCGCCAGGCCGCGCTCGAGCTCGGCTATGTGGCCAACGAGGCGGCTCGCGCCCTGCGCAGCGAGCGCACCATGACCATGGGCCTGATCTTTTCGGACCTGCGCAACACCCTGGGCATCGAGCTGCTCGACGCCCTCAGCGAGCGGATCGAGGCGGCGGGCTATTCCCTGGTCATCTCCACCGCCCGAGGAGACGGGGAGCGCTACGACACCCTGATGCGCCGGTTCCTCGAACGGCGGGTCGACGCCCTCTTCTGCGTGCGGCCGAAGGGTCCGGGCGACAGCCTGGCGCGCTATGCCGCGGCCGGCATCCCCGTGGCGGCCCTGTTCGAGGCCGAGGGGCCCTTCGCCGGCCTGCCGACCCTGGCCCCGACCTTCTCGCGCGCCGTCGGCGACCTGG
>JAFEEA010000350.1 GCA_018241335.1 Pseudomonadota bacterium | reverse complement strand
CCTTCTCCCAGAGGGAGAAGGAGGGGCCCGCGCCGAAGGCGTGGGAGGATGAGGGATTTCGCCCTCGCCCACAGCCCATTGCGCCGCCCCGAAAACCTGAGCACCTTGCGCGGCTTGAGCCGGCTTTGGGGGAACAGAAGTGGCGGTTGCGGACGAGACTTCGACAGGCGTGGCGGCGACAGCGCATCGCCCCCTGATCCCGGCGGCGGCGATCATTCGAGAGTTGACCCCCATCCCCCTGATCCTGGGCGTGCTGCTGGGCGTCGTCTTCGGCGCCTCCTCGCTCTACCTGGTGCTCAAGGTCGGGCTGACGGTCAGCGCCTCGATCCCGGTGGCGGTGATCTCGCTGACCCTGTTCCGCCTCTTCGGGCGCCTCGGCCTCGGCGGCGCCACGATCCTTGAGAACAACATCGTCCAGACGGCCGGCTCGGCCGGCGAGTCCATCGCCTTCGGCATCGGCGTGACCATGCCGGCGATCATGATCCTGGGGTTCGACCTGGAGGTCACCCGGGTGATCCTGGTGGCGGTGCTGGGCGGCCTGCTGGGCATCCTGATGATGATCCCCCTGCGCCGGGCCCTGATCGTCCAGCAGCACGGAACGCTGAAGTACCCAGAAGGCACCGCCTGCGCCGAGGTGCTCAAGGCCGGGGCGACGCCGGAAGAGCGGGCCATGGGCGTCGACCTGCCCCAGGACCAGGCCGACAAGACGGCCGCCGCCTCGGGGGCCGGGGTGATCTTCGCGGGCTTCGGGATCGGCGTGGTCTACAAGATGGCCATGGAGGCCTTCCGCCTGTGGAAGGACGTCCCCACCAAGGTCTTCGGCGCGCCCCTGGCGGCCTCCTCGATCTCGGCCGAGATCTCGCCCGAGCTGCTGGGCGTCGGCTACATCATCGGCCCCAAGATCGCCGCCACCATGGCCGCCGGCGGGGTGCTGGCCTACATGGTGCTGATCCCGGCCATCAAGTTCTTCGGCTCGGCCGGCGGCCTGGTCATCCCGCCCGGCACGGTCCCCATCAGCCAGATGGGCCCCGACGAGATCCGCGGCGCCTATGTGCTCTACATCGGCGCCGGCGCCGTCGCGACCGGCGGCATCATCAGCCTCTTCCGCTCCCTGCCGATGATCTGGCGCGGGCTGAAGGGGGGCCTCGCCGACATGCGCGCGCGCAACGGCGCCGCGGCCGGGACCATGGCCCGCACCGACCGCGACCTGCCCACCAGCTTCGTGGTCGGCGGGGTGATCGTGCTGCTGGTGGCGATCATGGCCGCGCGCACCCTGCACATGAACCTGATGGGGGCGATCCTGATCGTCCTCTTCGGCTTCCTGTTCGTGACCGTCTCCTCGCGCCTGACCGGCGAGATCGGCTCCTCGTCCAACCCCATCTCGGGCATGACGGTGGCGACCCTGCTGCTGACCTGCCTGATCTTCCTGGTGCTGGGCTGGACGGGGCCCACCTACTACGTCACCGCCCTGTCGGTGGGCGGCATCGTCTGCATCGCCGCATCCAACGGCGGCACGACCTCCCAGGACCTCAAGACCGGCTTCCTGCTGGGCGCGACGCCGCGTTCGCAGCAGATCGCCATCCTGGCCGGCGCCGCCGCCTCGGCCCTGCTGCTGGGCCCGATCCTGCTCAAGCTGAACGACGCGGCCACGGTCTATGTGCCGGTGACCGCCGTCGCCAGCGCCCCCGGCCAGCCCGAGACCGTGACCGGGACCTGGAAGGTCCCGCCCGCCGCCCTCGCCGGCCTCAAGCACGAGACGATCAAGGGGCCGCAGGCGAGCGCGGACGGGGCCAGCTACGGCGTCTACCAGAAGACCGACGACGTCGGCGGCGCGGCCGGCCGCTACCTGGTCAAGGCCGACGGGACCCCCGCCTACCTCGTCGACCCCGGCATCAACGGCGTCCACAAGACCCGGCCCGACGGCACCACCGTCCAGAAGTACAACGCCCCCAAGGCCACCCTGATGAGCTACATCATCAAGGGCATCCTCAATCAGCAGCTGCCGTGGACCCTGGTGATCCTGGGCGCGATGATCGCCCTGGTGCTGGAGCTGTGCGGCATCGCCGCCCTGCCCTTCGCCGTGGGGGTCTACCTGCCGGTGTCGTCGTCCGTGCCGGTGTTCGTCGGCGGCATGGTCCGCTGGCTGGCCGACCGCCACATCGCCAGGCGCAACACCCACCGCAACCTGACGCCCGAGGAACTGACCGCCGAGACCGACAAGAGCCCGGGCGTGCTGATGGCCTCGGGCTATATCGCCGGCGGGGCCATCGCCGGCATCGGCATCGCCTTCATCTCCGGCGGCATGGTCCAGTTCGACCACCAGATCACCGCCGTGATGACCGCCCACAACCCGTTCTTCGAAGGCCCCTGGTCCGACGCCCTGGCCCTGATCCCCTTCGCGGCGATCATGCTGGCCCTCTACCTCGCCGGCCGGGCGCAGCGGGTGGGCTGATCGGCGGCGCCTGAGCCCCTCATCCGCCCCCGCCTCCGGCGCGGGCCCCTCCTTCTCCCTCTGGGAGAAGGGAACGATAGGCCGCCGCACGAAACACCTCTCCCAGAGGGAGAGGGAGGGGCCCGCCGCGCAGCGGCGGGAGGGTGAGGGG
>JAFEEA010000034.1 GCA_018241335.1 Pseudomonadota bacterium | reverse complement strand
AGCGGCCGGTCGTGGGCGTTCACATAGGCCACCGCCTCGTCGACGGACTTGTAGGTCTTCACCGGCAGCACCGGCCCGAAGATCTCCTCCTGCATGACCTTCATGTCGTCGGTGGGGTCGATGATCAGGGTCGGGGCGATCTTGCGGTGTTCCTGCTGGCTGAGGTCCTCGCCTTCCGGCTTGATCTCGACCACCCGCGCGCCCTTGGCCTTGGCGTCGTCGATGTAGCCCATGATCCGGTCATAGTGCCGCTGGGCGACGATGGCGGTGTAGTCGGGGTTGTCCTTGATGGTCGGGAACATGGTCCTGACCGCGCCCTCCGCCTCGCCGACGAAGGTCTCCAGGCTCTCGGCCGGGGCCAGCACATAGTCGGGGGCCAGGCAGATCTGGCCGGCGTTGAGGGTCTTGCCGTTCATGATCCGCGCCGCGGCGGTCTTCACGTCGGCGGAACGGCCCAGGATCACCGGGCTCTTGCCGCCCAGTTCCAGCGTCAGGGGCGTCAGGTTCTCGGCGGCGGCGCGCATCACGTGCTTGGCGATGGCCGTGGCGCCGGTGAAGATCAGGTGGTCGAAGGCGAGGCCGGCGAAGGCCTGGCCCACGGACGGATCGCCGGTGACCACGGCGATCTCCTCGTCGCTGAACACGGAGCTGAACATCCGTGCCATCAGCTCGGACGTCGCCGGCGTATATTCCGAAGGCTTGATCATGGCCCGGTTGCCCGCCGCCAGCACCCCGGCCAGGGGCGTGAAGGTCAGGTTCACCGGGAAGTTCCAGGGGCTGATAACCCCGACCACGCCCTTGGGCTGGTAGCGGACCTGGGCCTTGGCGCCGAACAGGCCCAGGATCGCCGGCGTGGTCTTGCGCTTCTCCGGCTTCATCCACTCCTTGAGCTTCTCGCGGGCGTACTTCAGCGCCCCGATCGAGGAGGCGACGTCGGTGAAGGCGGTGGCTTCCTTGGAGCGCGATCCGAAGTCGGCGTTGGCCGCCTCCTCGATCTCGCCCTGGTAGTCCACCAGCAGGCCGATGCAGCGGTTGATGCGATCGATCCTGACCTCGGCCGAGGGGGCGCCGTCGCGCAGGTGCGCGGCCTTCTGGCGCTCGAGGACCTTCTGCATGTCGGCGGCGGCGTCGGCCATTCGGCTCTCCTCATCTGAACAGCGTTAGGAATGGCCGGAAAAACCATCGCGCGCAAGACGATGCGCCGGCCCTTAACGGCTCGTTTGAACTCTGCGCCCTATGCTCCGCGCGTATGTGTCGGGGTGCGCAAAAGGCGCTTCCCAGCCGGTGAGGAAGTTGATGGCCGTCGAAGTCGAAACCACCCTGCGCGGGCCTCAGGCCTATTCCGTGGCGCGGGCGGCGATCGAGATGATGGAAACGGCCAAGGTCTGGCCGACGGCGCTGAACTTCGAGCTGTGGATCCACCTGGTCGCCGATCCGGACGGGCCCCTGGCCCGCGAGATCCAGCGCCTGCTGTCGTCGGGCGAGACCATCACCGACGTCATCGCCGAGGACCTGGCCGCCACCTTCCTGCCCAAGGCCAAGCTGAACGAACAGATCCGAGACGCCGGCGACGTCCTGACCAAGGAACTGACTGCGGTCAGCGAGGCCATCCAGTCGGCCAAGATGCACAACGCCGCCTACGGCGCGACCCTGGCCGGGGCCACGAAAGACCTCAGCGGCGAGGTCAAGGTCGACGCGCTCAAGGCCATGGTCGGCAATCTGACCAGCGCCACCCGCCAGGTGCAGCGCCACAACGCCTCGCTCGAAAAGCGCCTGGCCGAATCCTCGGAAGAGGTCGCGCGGCTGAAGGAGCACCTGGAACAGGTCCGCCGCGACGCCACCACCGACGGCCTGACCAACCTCGCCAACCGCAAGGCCTTCGACGAAGAGCTCGAGCGCGCCTGCATCGAGGCCGACGCCAACCAGGGCATCGTCACCCTGGCCGTCATCGACATCGATCACTTCAAGTCGTTCAACGACACCTGGGGCCACCAGACGGGCGACCAGGTGCTGCGCTACGTGGCCAGCGTCATCGGCCGGGTCGGCGCGCCACCCCGCTTCGCCGCGCGCTATGGCGGCGAGGAGTTCGCCATCATCTTCGCCCAGGAATCCCAGCGCCAGGTGGAGCGGACGCTCAACGAGATCCGCCAGGAAGTCTCCTCGCGCATGCTCAAGCGCCGGTCGACCAACGAGGACCTCGGCGCGATCACCATTTCGGCCGGTTTCGCCGAGCGTCGCCAGGGCGAGGCGATCCATGCCGTCGTCGACCGCGCCGACCGCGCGATGTACGTCTCCAAGCGCACCGGCCGCAACCGCGTCACCAACAGCGACCAGATGGCCGACGCGGCCTGAGGCCGCGGGACGGCGCCGGCCCTAGGCGCCGGCCTCGGTCAGCAGCACCAGCTTGCCGCGCGCGCGGCCGCCCACGCTGAGCTCGAGGGCCTCGCGCCAGGCCTCCAGCGGGAAGGCTCGGGCCACGGGCACGCTGAACCGGCCCTCCGCCGCCAGGCGCGCGAACTGGCCGAGCACGTCATACCGCAGGACCTCGCCATTCGGCCCGCCAGGGGTTTCGCCCATGCCGTTTCGCACGCCCATCGCCGCGGCGGCGGCGAAGTCGGCGCAGGTGATCACCCGGCGCGGGTCGCCGTGGGCGATCTCCACCAGCTCGGACAGCACGGCGCTGACGGGCGGGCCGCCCACGATCATGTTCAAGGGCGCAGCGTCGAAGACCAGGTCCGGCGCCCACGCCGGCGATCTTGCCACGATCTCGGCGATCCTGGCGGGCAGCCCCTCGCCGTGGGGGGTGACCACGGCGCCCAGGGCGCGCAGCCGTTCGGCGAAGGTTTCTCCCGCCGTGGCGATCGTCCGGGCGCCGCGCAGGCGGGCCATCTGCACCGCGGCGAACCCGATCATGCTGCCCGCGCCATTCACCAGCACGGTCTTCCCCGCCGCCACGCCCAGCCAGTCGAGGTAGCGGTACGCGGTCTCAACGGCCATCGGCAGGGAGGCCGCCTCGGCCATGCCGAGGCCAGGCGCGACCGCCGCCCAGTGGTCCAGGATCGCGAAGTCCGACGCGCCGGCGGTGGGGTGGTCGGCATAGTTGGCTGGGCCTAGCACCGCCGTGCCGGCTTCGACGCCCGAGACGCCCTCCCCCACCGCATCGACCACCCCGGTGACGTCCAGGCCAATGCCGCGCGGCAGCTCGCGCGCGAACAGGCCCCGGCAGAGCGCCCAGTCGGCCGGGTTCAATCCGCAGGCGGCCACTCGGATGCGGATCTGACCGGGGCGCGGGTCCGGGAGGGCCGCCTCTTCCAGGCGCAGCACGTCCGCCGGCTCGCCATAGGTGTGAAAGCGGATGGTTCTCATGGCGTCGGTCATGGGCGGGCTCCAGGCCGCGCCGGACCACCGTCGCCGGGATGGTTCCCGGCGACTTGCGTTCGCCAGCGCTTCGTTATGTCAGTTACTGACATATACGCGTAGAGACAGTGACTGACAATAGCGCTAGCTTCGGCCTATGCCGCGCAATGGAGAAGACGCCCGCCGCCGCCTTCAGCAGGCCGCGCTCGACCTGTTCCTCGAGCGCGGCTACGAGGCGACGACCACCGCCGAGATCGCCGCCCGGGCCGGCGTCACCGAGCGAACCTTCTTCCGGCACTTCCCGGACAAGCGGGAAGCCTTGTTCCATGGGGAGGAGGCCTTCCGCGCCGCCCTGGCGGACGCCGTCCTGGCCGCGCCAGCGGACTTGGGGCCGATGGACGCCCTGCGCCTGGCCTTCTGCTCGGTCGAACCGGTCTTGGTCGCCAACCGGTCGTTCTCCGAGCCCCGGCACGCCCTCATCGCCAGGACGCCAGCGTTGCAGGAGCGCGTCCTGACCAAGACCGCGGGCCTGGTCGACGGCCTGGCGCAAGCCCTGCGCCGCCGCGGCCTGGCACAGCCGGCCGCGGCCCTCGCCGCCCAGGTCGGCATGGCCGCCTTCAGTCACGCCATCCAGGCCTGGGCCGACGATCCGACGTCGTCCCTGGAGTCGCATCTGGGCCGCGCGTTCGACGAGCTGCGCGGCCTCTCCGGGACCCGCAACGCAACGGCGAGCGCGGACTGACCAAGGCTGGCGCGCGATCGAGCGGTTCAGGCGGCGCTGTCTCGCCAGCCGGCGACGCCAGGTCGCTGGACGGACGCCTGCGGTCGGGACAAGCTACGCGCCGGAACGCCCAGGGAAACGCCCATCGAATAGTAAGTGAGTAATCACTTGCAACAGTTGGGGCCTTGGGCTATACCCTCCTCATGACCCGCGTCAGAAACGCCAAGCCCCGCATCGACGAGGCCGCCATCGCCCTCTTCACCAAGGTCGGCGTGGACGCCGCCACCACCAAGGAGATCGCCGCCCTGGCGGGGGTCTCGGAAGGCGCCATCTACCGTCACTACAAGAGCAAGGACGAACTGGCCGTCACCCTGTTCATGGGCGTCCACCGCCGCCTCTCGACCCTGGTGGCCGAGGCGGCGGCCGGCGTGACCGGCATCGACGCCAAGGCCGCCGCCATCGTCGGCGCCTACTGCCAGGTGGCCGACGAGAACTGGCCCCTGTTCACCTTCCACCTGCTCTCAATCCACCGCTTCCTGCCCTACTACCAGGAGGACGGGAAAGATCCGGTGAGCGTGGTCGAGAACATCCTCAAGCGGGCGATGATGGACTGTGAGATCGAGCCGGCCGACCCGCGCGTGATCGCCGCCATGGCCATCGGCGCCATCGTCCAGACCGCCCAGAACAAGGCCTACAACCGCATCGACGGCTCCATGACCGCCCACGCGCCCCTGATGACCGCGGCCGTGAAGGCCATCCTCCACGCCCGCTGATCGCCCCTCCCCTTCCCTCGCAAGGACAATGAGAAGTCGCCATGCGCAGCTTCGCCTTCGCCGTCGCCTACTGGGCGATGAGCATCTTCTACGCCCTGGTCACCGCCTTCATGGCCTTGATCCCCGGCCGCGGCCCCATGGGCTTCGCCCTGCGGCTCTACACCCAGCGCATGGTCTGGGCGATGCGCTGGATCGCCGGCATCCGGATCGAGGTGAAGGGCAAGGAGCGCCTGCCGGACGGCGCCTTCATCATCGGCGCCAAGCATCACTCCTGGGGCGACGGCTTCGTGATGTTCGCCAATGTGCCGAACCTGGTGTTCGTCACGGGCGACCACCTGGAGCGCATCCCCCTGCTGCGCGGCATCCTGAGGAAGTTCGGCGCCATCGTGGTCGACAACTGCGGCGGGCCGGAAGCGCGCCGGGCCCTGTCGGAAAAGGCCGCCGCCGCCAGCGCCGACGGCCGGCGCATCCTGATCTACCCGGAGGGCAACCTGGCCAAGCCGGGCGAGCGGTTCCGCTATCGCACCGGCATCTTCTACATGTACCGCGACTTCGGCATGCCGGTGGTGCCCGTGGCCACCAACCTGGGCGTCTTCTGGACCCAGCAGGAATTCAAGAAGACCCCCGGCGTCGCGACGGTGGAGTTCCTCGAGCCGATCCAGCCGGGCCTCGACCGGGGCGAGTTCCTGCGCCTGCTGGAGGATCGCGTGGAGACCCGCACCCAGGAGCTGATCGCCCAGGCCACCGGCCGGCCGGTCACCCCCTCGGTGCTTGTCCCGGCCCCGGACGAAATCGCCCGGGCGCAGGCCAAGGCGGCGGCCTCTTCTCCTCCCCTGTGAAACGGGGGTGGAGAAGGACCTAGGCGTCCTCCGCCTTGGCCGGCACGATCGTCACGCTCTCGCCGCAACCGCAGGCATCGGTTTCATTGGGGTTCTTGAACACGAACTTCGACGACAGCCGGCTGACCTCGTAGTCGATCTCGGTGCCGATCAGGAACAGAACCGCCTTGGGCTCGATCAGGATCTGCACGTCCTTGTCGCGCACCACCTCGTCCAGCGGGTCGGCGGCCTCGGCGTAGTCCAGGACGTACTCCTGGCCGGCGCAGCCGCCGTTCTTGACACCCACACGCAGGAACGGCTTGTCGCCGCGGGCGATGATTTCCTTGACCCGCTCGGCGGCGCGGTCGGTCAGGGTGACGACCTGGGGCCGGGGACGGCGGGGGCGCGGTGCGATTTGAGCTTCCATGGCGTCGATATGGGGTCAGAACATGTTGAGTTCGAGCTTGGCCTCGTCGGACATCAGCGACGGGTCCCACGGCGGGTCGAACACCAGGTTGACGGTGCACGACTTGACGCCCTCGATCTCCATCACCGCGTCCTGCACCCAGCCCGGCATGTCGCCGGCCACCGGGCAGCCGGGGGCGGTCAGCGTCATGTCGATGGCCACGTCCCGGTCGTCGGAAACGTCGACCTTGTAGATCAGGCCCAGCTCATAGATGTCGACCGGGATTTCCGGGTCGAAGACGGTCTTGAGCTTCTCCACCAACTTGTCGGTCAGGGCGTCCAGCTCCGCCTGCGGCAGGGCGCTGGCCGGCTGTTCGGTGGCGGCTTCGGCGGGGGGTGCGGATACGTCGTCCATCAGGCAAAAAACGTCCGGGTCTTGGTGAGGGCCTCGGCGAAGGCGTCCGCCTCCTCGAGGGTGTTATATAGGGCGAAGGACGCGCGCGCCGAGGAGGTCATCCCGAAGCGGCGCATCAGGGGCTCGGCGCAGTGCGTGCCGGCCCGCACGGCGATGCCGTAGCGGTCGAGGATCTGGGCCACGTCATGGGCGTGGGCGCCTTCCATGGCGAAGGAAAAGATCGCCCCCTTGCCCGGCGCCGTCCCGATCTCGGTGATCCAGTTGGCGCCGTTGAGGCGTTCCTTCACCCGGTCGTAGAGCGCGTGCTCGTGGGCGGCGACGGCGTCGCGGTCCAGGGCCATCAGCCAGTCGACGGCGGCGCCCAGGCCCACGGCCTCCAGGATCGGCGGCGTGCCCGCCTCGAAGCGGTGCGGCGGGTCGGCGTAGGTGATCTGCTCCTCGCTGACGATGCCGATCATCTCGCCCCCGCCCTGATAGGGCGGCAGGGACGCCAGCAGCTCGGCCTTGCCGTAGAGGGCGCCGATGCCGGTGGGGCCATAGAGCTTGTGGCCGCTGAAGGCGTAGAAATCGACGTCCAGCGCCCGCACGTCTACGCGCGAATGGACCACAGCCTGGGCGCCGTCCAGCAGCACCAGGGCGCCGGCCGCATGGGCGTCGGCGATGATCTCGGCGACCGGATTGATGGTCCCCAGCACGTTCGACATGTGCGAGATCGCCACCATCCGGGTCCTGGGTCCCAGCAGGGCGCGGTAGCCCTCCAGGTCCAGGCGCCCGTCGTCGGTCACCGGGGCGAAGCGCAGCACCACCCCCAGCCGCTCGCGCAGGAAGTGCCAGGGCACGATGTTGGCGTGGTGCTCCATCTGGCTGAGCACGATCTCGTCGCCGGCCTTCAGCGACTGGCCGAAGGACGACGCCACCAGGTTGATCGCCTCGGTGGTCCCCTTGGTGAAGACGATCTCGTTGACGCTGCCCGCGCCCAGCAGCCGCCGCACGCTCTCGCGGGCGCGCTCGTAGGCTTCCGTGGTCTCGTTCGCCAGGGTGTGGATGCCCCGGTGGACGTTGGCGTAGGCGTGCTCCATGGCCCCGCTCATGGCCTCGATCACCGCCCGCGGCTTCTGGGCCGAGGCGGCGCTGTCGAGATAGATCAGCGGCTTGCCGTGGACTTGGCGCCCAAGGATCGGGAACTCGCGCCGGGCGGCGTGGGGATCGAAGCTCATGCCGCCTCCCCCGCCTTTTCCATCTGGCGATGCAGCCGCTCGGCCACCCAGGCGCGCACCGCCTCGCGGGCGCCCTCGTGCTCGATCCGGTCGATCACTTCGCCGACGAAGGCCTCGGTCAGCATGGCGCGGGCCTGCGGTTCGGGAATGCCCCGCGCCTGGGCGTAGAACAGCGCCTCCTCGTCGATCGCCCCCACCGTGTTGCCGTGGGCGCAGGAGACGTCGTCGGCGTAGATTTCCAGCTCGGGCTTGCCGTCCACCTCGGCTCGGTCCGACAGCACCAGGGCGTGGTGGCCCATGCGCGCGTCGGTCTGGTCGGCGCCCTTCTCGACCACGATGCGGCCCTGGAAGACGCCCCGCGCCTGGCCGGAGACCACACCCTTGGTGAGCTGGCTGGTGGTCCCGTCGACGCCGGCGTGGGTCACCACGGTGGTGATGTCGGCATGGCGGCGTTCGCCCAGCAAATAGAGGCCGTCCAGGCGCACGCTGGCGCCGCCGCCGGGATGGGCGACGTGGGTCTCGATGCGCTGGCGGCGAGCGCCCGTCGCGATCACCGTCTGGGCGAAGCTGGCCCCGGGGGCCAGGGTGACGTCCCAGCGCAGCACCGAGATGGCCTCGTCGGCGTCATCGGCCAGGACGATCCGCTCCACATGCCCCTCGCGACCGATCTTCATGGTCATGTCGATTTCGGACAGGTAGGCCGCGTCGGCCCCTTCGAGCGTCTCCAGGAGGATCAATCGCCCCTTTTCGACCTCGAGCTTGGGCGAGGCGGTGTGGGCGCCGGCGCCCGGCCCCGCGATATAGCGGACCGCCACCACATGCTCCCCGCCCGATCCGAGGACCAGGGTCGTCCGGTTCTCGCCGTTGACGATGCTCACCGACTCTTCCGCCAGGGCGTCGAACAGGCCGGGGCCGAGATTGCCGACATAGGTCCCCGACCGCGGCGGCAGGCTGCGCACCAGGCCGCGCAGGTCCGTCCAGCGCCAGTCCTCGTCCCGGCGCGACGGCAGCTCGGCGAGGTCGCCGGTCTCGATGGCCTTGGCCAGGCTCATGCTGGCACGCCTTCCGTCTTCGCGACGTACTTGTCGTAGCCTTCGCGCTCCAGCTGCAACGCCAGCTCCGGCCCGCCTGAGGCGACGATGCGGCCGGCCGCCAGCACGTGCACCTTGTCGGGGCGGATATAGTCGAGCAGGCGCTGGTAGTGCGTGATCACCAGCATCGAGCAGTCCGGCCCGCGCATGGCGTTGACGCCTTCGGAGACGATGCGCAGGGCGTCGATGTCGAGGCCCGAGTCGGTCTCGTCCAGGATGGCCAGCTTGGGCGCCAGCATGGCCATCTGCAGGATTTCCATCCGCTTCTTCTCGCCGCCGGAGAAACCGACGTTGAGCGGGCGCTTCAGCATTTCGAAGTCGATCTTGAGTTCGCCGGCCTTGGCCCGGGCCAGGCGCAGGAAGTCCGGCGCGGCGATCTCGCCCTCGCCGCGCGCCTTGCGCTGGGCGTTTAGCGCCGTGCGGATGAAGGTCAGGGCCGGGACGCCCGGAATCTCGGTGGGATACTGGAACGACAGGAAGACGCCCTTGGCCGCCCGCTCGCTGGGATCCAGCGCCGTCAGGTCGTCGCCGTTCAGGGTGGCGGACCCCGCCGTCACCTCATAGCCCGGACGTCCGGCCAGGGCGTAGCTCAGGGTCGACTTGCCGGCCCCGTTCGGCCCCATCACCGCGTGCACCTCGCCCGAGGGCACGGCGAGGCTGAGCCCCTTCAGGATGGGCTTGTCGGCGACAGAGACGTGGAGGTTTTCGATGGAAAGCACGGTCTTCTTTCAGGATTTGGCCGGTTGCAGGAACTCGAGTCGGTTCCCGAACGGGTCGTAGATGTAGATGCGCTCGAAGCCTTCGAGCAGGTCGTCGTCGATCACCTCGTAGCCGGCCTCGCGCGCGCGGGCCGCCAGGGCCGGCACGTCGTCGACGCGGAAGGCGATGTGGGCCTTGCGGGCGGGGGCGAACGGGTCCTCGACGCCGCAGTGCAGCTTCACCGCCTCGGTCTCGAACCAGCAGCCGCCGCGCTTGGCCAGTTCCGGCGGCTTGGGCTGTTCCGGCAGGCCCAGCAGCGCCTGGTAGAAGGCCCGCGCCTTGTCCTCGCCGCCCTTGGGGATCGCCACCTGCGCGTGATCGATGAACTGCAGGGTCATGCGCCAACCCTCCCCAACCCGCTCATCCCGGCGAAAGCCGGGACCCAGGCAAGACTCGCCATGCGCAGGGCGCTGGCCGAACCGGCGAACAGCTTGCCAGCGGAGACTTTTTCCTGGGTCCAGGCTTTCGCCGGGATGAGCGGGAGGAAGGAGTTGGTCATCCGACGCTCCCCTCCAGCGAAATCGCCACCAGCTTCTGGGCCTCGACGGCGAACTCCATCGGCAGCTCCTGCAGCACGTCCTTGACGAAGCCGTTGACCAGCAGCTGCACCGCCTCCTCCTGGGAGAGCCCGCGCTGCATGGCGTAGAACAGCTGGTCTTCGGAAAGGCGCGTGGTGGTCGCCTCGTGCTCGAACTTGGCCGAGGCGTTGCGCGCCTCGATGTAGGGCGTGGTGTGGGCGCCGCAGTCCTTGCCGATCAGCAGGCTGTCGCACTGGGTGAAGTTGCGCGCGCCCTTGGCCTTGGGGTGCGCCGAGACGAGGCCGCGATAGGTGTTCGACGAATGCCCCGCCGAGATGCCCTTGGAGATGATCCGCGAGCGGGTGTTGGCCCCCAGGTGGATCATCTTGGTGCCGGTGTCGGCCTGCTGGCGGTTGTTGGTGATGGCGATGGAATAGAACTCGCCGGACGAACCCTCGCCGCGCAGCACGCAGGACGGATATTTCCAGGTGATGGCCGAGCCGGTCTCCACCTGGGTCCACGATACCTTGGAGCGGTCGCCGCGGCAGTCGGCGCGCTTGGTGACGAAGTTGTAGATGCCGCCCTTGCCCTCGGCGTCGCCGGGGTACCAGTTCTGCACCGTGGAATATTTGATCTCGGCGTCTTCCAGCGCGACCAGCTCGACCACGGCGGCATGCATCTGGTTCTCGTCGCGCATCGGCGCGGTGCAGCCTTCCAGATACGAGACGTAGGCGCCCTTGTCGGCGATGATCAGGGTGCGCTCGAACTGGCCGCTTTCGGCCGCGTTGATGCGGAAATAGGTGGAGAGCTCCATCGGGCAGCGTACGCCCGGCGGCACATAGACGAAGCTGCCGTCCGAGAAGACCGCGCTGTTCAGGCAGGCGAAGAAGTTGTCGCTGACCGGCACGACGCTGCCCAGGTACTGGCGCACCAGCTCCGGATGCTCGCGGATCGCCTCGCTCATCGAGCAGAAGATCACCCCGGCCTCGGCCAGCTCCTTCTTGAAGGTGGTGACCACCGAGACGCTGTCGAAAACGGCGTCCACCGCATAGCGCGGCGCGCCCTCGACGCCCGCCAGGACCGCCTGCTCCTTGAGGGGGATACCCAGCTTTTCGTAGGTCGCCAGCAGCTCCGGATCGACCTCGTCGAGGCTTTTGGGGCCCGCCTTCGTCTTGGGCGCGGCGTAGTAGTAGGCGTCCTGGTAGTCGATCTCGGGGAAGTCGACGCGCGCCCAGTGCGGCTGTTCCAGCGCCTGCCAGCGCTCGAAAGCTTCCAGGCGCCACTGCAGCATCCACTCCGGCTCGTTCTTCTGGGCCGAGATGTAACGGACCGTCTCGGCCGACAGGCCCTTGGGCGCCAGCTCCTGCTCGATCTCGGTGACGAAGCCGTGCTTGTAGCGCTCCAGCTCGGCGACGCTTTGAACGGTTTCCTTGACGGCGGCCATCTACGCTACCTTCTGCCGGCGGGCGGCATGCCGCGCCTCGGCTTCCAACCAGACGTCGCCGAAGCGCCGCCAATCCTGTTCGGTGGTCTCCCACCCGCCGCTGACGCGGATCACGAAGGGCGCCAGGTCGTCGTGGCCCATGGCCTGCGCCACATGGCTGGCCTTGACCTTGCCGGACGAGCAGGCCGCGCCGGCGCTGATCATCACCCCGGCCAGGTCCAGGTTCATCACCTGGATGTCCGAGGCGAAGTCCGGCGCCGAAAGGCACAGCGTCTGCGGCAGGCGCGGCGCGCCCGCGCCCAGCACCCTCGCCTTGTTCCCCAGCCGCGTGGCGACCGCGTCGCGCCAGGCCGCCTGTGCCGCCAGGGTCTCGAGCCCCGACAGCGAGGCCTTGGCCGCCGCGCCGAAGCCGGCGATGCCCGGCACGTTCTCGGTGCCCGATCGCCGGCCGCGTTCCTGGCCGCCGCCCTGCATGCGCCGCGACAGGGTCGCGCGCGGTCCCGCCGCCAGGGCGCCGATGCCTTGCGGCCCGCCCAGCTTGTGGGCCGAGAGGGCCATGGTGTCCGCGCCCAGGGCGTTGAAATTAACGGCCATCTTGCCGGCCGCCTGCACCGCGTCGACGTGCAGCCAGCCCCCCGCCTCGCGCACCAGGGCCGAGGCCTCGGCCATAGGATGGATGACACCCGTCTCGTTGTTGGCCAGCATCAGGCAGACCAGCGGCCTGCCGCCGGCCTTGAGGGCCTCAGCCAGCCAGGCCAGGTCGGCCAGGCCCTCGCCGTCCACCGGGCAGGTCTCGACCGGCAGGCCGCTGAACTTGGCGCTTTCGGTCACCGCCTCATGTTCGGTGGCGCCGACGATGATCCGGTCGCAGCCGGCCAGGACCGCGCTCTCGACGGCCAGGTTGCTGGCCTCGGTGCCGCCGCTCAAGAAGGTGATCGAGCCGGCCTTGACCCCTACCAGGGCGGCCACCGCCTCGCGGGCGGCCTCCACCGTGGCGCGGGCCGCGCGGCCGGCGGCGTGGATCGAGGAGGGGTTGCCGACCGACTGCATCGCCAGCGTGGCGGCCTCGACCGCCTCGGGGCGCACCTTGGCGGTGGCGTTCCAGTCCAGGTAGACGGCGCCCATCAGGCGGCCCTCGCCGTTTCGTGGCGCAGTCGTCCCGACAGCACGTCGGCCAGGGACACGCTGGCCAGGTAGTCGTAGATCGCCCGGCCGGTTTCTTCCCAGAGGTCGTGGGTCAGGCAGCGGGCGCCGCCGTGCATGCAGCCGGCCTTGCCCCCGCCGCAGCGGGTGGCCTTCAAGGGCTCGTCCACCGCCATCACCACATCGGCCACGCTCACCGCCTCGGGGGCGCGGGCCAGGCGATAGCCGCCGCCCGGGCCGCGCACGCTGCGCACCAGGCCGCCGCGCCTCAGGCGGGCGAAGATCTGCTCCAGATAGGGCCGCGAAATCTGCTGGGTCTCGGCGATGTCGGCCAGGGTGATCGCCCGGTCGGCGCCGCGCCCGGCCAGGTCGGTCATGGCCATGACCGCGTACCGTCCGCGCGTGCTGAGCTGCATCGTTCGATCCGTCGCAATTTTCTCGCTTTTTCGAGCGGCTTCTTGTTACAAGCCGCCGCCTCGCGAGACGCCGGGCCACCCCGGCCCATGGCGGGGCATGTAGGAAAACCAAGCGCGGCGGTCAAGTATTCCCGGCCGGCCTCGCCCAATCAGGTGGTTGAATGCCCGAAATCGTTCTCACCGGCGCCGCCGGACGGATCGAAGCCCGCTATTCGCAGCGCAAGGAAGAGACGGCGCCGATCGCCCTCATCCTGCATCCGCACCCGCGCGCGGGCGGGCACATGGACAACCCCGTCTCCGTGCAGCTCTTCCACCTGTTCATGAAGCGCGGCTTCAACGTCCTGCGCTTCAACTTCCGCGGCGTCGGTCGTAGCCAGGGCGAGTTCGACGCCGGCATCGGCGAGCTGGCCGACGCGGCCACCGCCCTGGACTGGCTGCAGGCCACCCACCCCGCCGCCTCGCAGTGCTGGGTGGCCGGCTACAGCTTCGGCGCCTGGATCGGCATGCAGCTGCTGATGCGCCGCCCCGAGACCGACGGCTTCATCAGCGTCTCGCCGCCCACCAACGCCTATGACTTCTCGTTCCTGGCCCCCTGCCCCGCCTCGGGCCTGATCCTGCACGGCGCCGCCGACACCGTGGTGCCGCCGCTGGAGGTCGAGCGCGTGGTCTCCAAGCTGCGCACCCAGAAGGGCATCGTCATCGACTATGACCTGGTCGAGGGCGCCAACCACTTCTGGAACGACCAGCTCAAGGAAGTCGAGACCCGCGTCGGCGCCTATCTCGACAAGCGCCTGGAAGCCAATCCGGCCTAACCCGCCTTCGCGCCCGTGATGCGGGCGATCGTCGCTTCGAGGGCCGCCCGCTCCGCCGGTTCGGGGGCTGCGGGGTCCTGGCCCAGCAGCGCCTTCAGCCGCACCGTGTTGGTGGTCAGGCTGACGACGAGCCGCGCCTCGGCCGCCACATCCAGCGGCGCCAGCAGGCCGTCACGGACACACGCTTCCAGATAGGCCGCCAGCACCGCCTCGGTGGCCAGCACCGCGCTCTCGTAGAGCACCCGCCCGAACTCAGGATGCCGCTCGGCCTCGGCGATCACGATGCGCTGGAATCGGACGCTGCCGGGCTCCGACACCGCCGCGCGCAGCCGCTCGACGAAGGCCGCCAGCCCCTCCGCCGGCGGCCGCGGCAGGCTTTCGGCGCTCGGTAGCGTTTCCACGAACAGGCCGGCGGCGAAGGCGATCGTCTCGCCGAACAGCGCCTCCTTGGATCCGAAGTGGTCATAGACCGTGCGGCGGGTGACGCCGGCTTCCTGGGCCACCTGGTCCAGGCTGGCCAGGTGATAGCCCTGGCGGAAGAACACCGTCTTGGCGGCCCAAAGGATCTCGCGCCGCCGCGCCTGGGAGGCCGCCGTGCGGCCCCACTTGCCGCCCTGCCCCGCCCCAGCGGCCTCCTCGTCCGCCGCCTGGTCCTTGCCCGCCATTCCCGCGCCTCTCAACCTTGACGTCCACGCCGCGCTTGACACTGACACCTTTACTTTACAGTATTGTAAAGTTCCAGCCTGAACGAACGCCAGCCCGCCGGGCGCGGTCCCCAGGACCACGCCTTCGGAGCCCCCGACCCATGACCCAGATCGATCGCCCCGGCGACACCCCCCGCGCCGACCGCGGCAACTGGCGCGACGCGCCCTACAGCCGCTGGGGCTTCAGCCACACGCCCGAGGTCGTCACCTGCGCCCCGATCGCGCCCTCGGCCGACCCGCGCCTCCTGCAGGCGAACCCCACGGACCTGGCCGGCTTCGCGGTCCAGGCCATGGACGGCGCGGCCCTGGATCTCGCCGGATGGCTGGCCGCCACCGCCACCGACGCCATCGTCGTGCTGAAGGACGGAAGGCTGGTCTTCGAAGCCTATGCCGACCCCTGCGGGCCGCACCAGGCGCACATCTTCATGTCGGCCACCAAGTCGGTCACCGGGCTGGTCCTGGGCCTGCTGGCCGAGGCTGGCACGGTCGACGTCGAGGCGCCGGTCGAGGCCTATGTGCCCGAGGTGGCGCGGGGGCCCTACAAGGGCGTCGCCCTGCGCTGGCTCACGGACATGCGCTCGGCCGTTCCCTATGACGCGGACCGCCTGGCCGCCTACGCCGCCGCCAGCGGCTGGGAGGCGCGGTCGGACACCCGCGCCGACCTCGCCGCCTTCTTCGCCGCCATGCAAGGCCCGCCGGCCGCCCCGCCCAGCAGCTTCGAATACCTCTCGGCCAACACCGACCTGCTGGGCATCGCCCTGGAGCGGGCCAGCGGCCGCACCTTCGCCGCCCTGGTCGAGGACCTGATCTGGCGCCCCATGGGCGCGGAAGACACCGCCTTCATCACCCTGGACGAGGCCGGCTCGCCCCGATGCACCGGCGGCTTCTGCGGCACGGCCCGCGATATGGCCCGGCTGGGCCTGCTGGTCGCGGAGAACGGCGCTCGCGACGGCCGCCAGATTCTGCCCGCCGCCTGGCTGGCCGACATGCGCCAGGGCGGCGACGCCGAGGCCTGGCGCACCGGCCAGTGGGAGCCGGCCTTCCAGGGCCGCGTCACCTGCTATCGCAGCGGCTGGTACGTCAACGACGGCCCGCCCGCGATGATGTTCGCCATGGGCGTCCACGGCCAGAACCTGTTCGTCGACCGGGACGCCGGCCTGGTGGTCGCCAAGCTCTCCTCCCAGGCCCAATTCTTCGACTTCGCCGCCGACCGCCTGACCCATGCCGGGGTGGCGGCGCTGCGGCGCCTATTGGCCTAGGGCCGCACCACCCGTCCCCCGCTCATCGGCGCGGGCACACCCGTCGTGCCCGGGAAGCTGATCGGCAGGTCCATCACCGTGCGCGCGGCCAGGTAGGCGAAGGCCTCGGCCTCGATGGAGTCGCCGCGCCAGTGGGCCTCCTCGGCGGTGACCACCGGCAGGGGCAGGCGATCCTGGATCGCCGCCATCAGGGCCGGGTTGTGGCGCCCGCCGCCGCTGACCACCAGGCGCAGCGGCGCCTGCGAGGCGGTTCGCACGCCGCGCGCCACCGCCTCGGCGGCGAAGGCGGTCAGGGTCGCGGCGGCGTCTTCCAGGCTGAGGCCGGCCACCGGGTCCAGCGAGAAGTCGAACCGGTCGAGGGACTTCGGGCCCGTGCGGCTGAAATAGGGGTGCGCCAGGTAGGCGGCCAGGATCGCCTCGTCCACCCGCCCGGCCCGGGCCGCCGCCCCGCCCTCGTCGAAGCGCCGATCGGTGCGCGCCTGCATCAGCAGATCGATCATGCCGTTGGCCGGGCCGGTGTCGAAGGCCTCGAGGGCCCCGCCGGCCTTGACCAGGGTGACATTGCCCACCCCGCCCAGGTTCAGCACCGCCGTCGGCGCATGAAAGCCGGACCAGCGCACCAGGGCCTCGTGATAGATCGGCGCCAGGGGCGCGCCTTGCCCGCCGGCCGCCACGTCCTCGGTGCGAAAGTCGTAGACCACCGGCACGCCCAGGGCCTGGGCCACGCGGCCGGCGTCGATCAGCTGAACCGTGCGCCCCACGGGCCGGCCCGGGATCGGCGGCTCGTGCAGGATCGTCTGGCCATGCAGGCCGATGAAATCCAGGTCCTCCGGCAGAAGGCCGTGTTCGGACATGAAGGCCTCGGCGGCGGCGATGTGCTCGTCGGCGATGGCGCGGGCGGCGGGGCCGAAGGCCTCGGGCTCCGGCGTCCCCGCCGGCCACTGGAAGGCCGCCTTGATGGCCGTCTCCACGAGGGCCCGGCAGCCGGGATCCAGCTTCTTCTCCCCCGCCGGGCCGAAGCCCAGGATCTCCTCGCCGTCGGTCTCGAGCACCGCCATGTCGACGGCGTCGAGGGAGGTGCCGGTCATGAAGCCCAGGATTCGCATCGTTTTCCCTTAAGCCCGCGCCCTGCCGCTCAAAACATCTTCATGCGGAAGGTCGCCACCAGATAGACCACCAGCCCCACCGGCGCCGCGCCGACGGCCATGGCGGGCATCCACCAGCCCCGTCGCCACGCCAGCCAGGCCAGCGCCGACGGCGCGGCGATGAAGGCCAGGCCAAAGCCCAGCACCGGCCAGTCCATGGCCAGCGGCCCGTCCCGGCTCGCCACCATCCAGACGAAGACCAGGGCCGCCCCGCAGAACAGCGAGCAAAGGCCCAGCCAGATCATCGCCAGCGTCTTCGCCATGCCCGGCTCCCCGCGTCCCGAGCTTGACTGCCACACCCCAGGGCCGGTATCCAGCGCCCCATGACCGCCAGCGCCCGCCTTCGCCGCCGCTATTACCGCTCGCAAATCTAGCGAGCGGCCGGTCAGACACGCCCCGCCGCCAACCAGGTCGGCGTCAGGCTCTTGCCAAGAGACGGTCTCCGGCCGAAAGCCAGCCACCCAGGAGACCATCATGCCAGCCGAAGCCGACCTCGCGACCTTCAAGCCCAAGTCGGACCTGATCCGGGTCCTGCTGGAGCGCGGCCACATCTACCAGGCCACCGACATCGAGGGCCTGGACGCGGCCGCCGCCAAGGGGCCGATCAGCGCCTACATCGGCTTCGACGCCACCGCGTCGTCCCTGCACGTGGGCAGCCTGATGCAGATCATGACCCTGCGCCGCCTGCAGCAGACCGGCCACAAGCCGATCGTGCTGATGGGCGGAGGCACCACCAAGGTGGGCGATCCCTCCGACAAGACCAGCGCGCGGCCGATGCTCACCGACGCGGTGATCGCGGCCAACATCGAGGGCATCCGCAAGGCCTTCGCCCCGTTCCTGACCTTCGGCTCGGGGGCGACGGACGCGGTGATGGTCAACAACGCCGACTGGCTGGACCGGCTGGGCTACATCGAGTTCCTGCGCGAATACGGCGTGCACTTCACCATCAACAAGATGCTGACCCTGGAATTCGTCCGCAACCGGCTCGACAACGAGCAGCCGCTGACGTTCCTGGAATTCAACTACATGCTGATGCAGTCGGCCGACTTCCTGGAGCTGAACCGGCGCATGGGCTGCACCCTGCAGTTCGGCGGCTCCGAGCAGTGGGGCAACATCGTCAACGGCATCGACCTGATCCGCCGCACCGAGGCCAAGGAGGCCTTCGGCATCACCACCCACCTGGTGACCACCGCCTCGGGCGTGAAGATGGGCAAGACCGTGGACGGCGCCGTGTGGCTCAACGCCGACATGCGCAGCCCCTACGACTACTGGCAGTTCTGGCGCAACACCGAGGACGCCGACGTCGGCCGCTTCCTGAAGCTGTTCACTGAACTGCCGCTCAGCGAGGTCGCGCGCCTGGCCGCTCTGCAGGGGGCCGAGATCAACGAGGCCAAGAAGATCCTGGCGAACGAGGCCACCACCCTGCTCCACGGCGCCGAGGCGGCCGAGACGGCGGCGGCGGCGGCCAGGGCGGCGTTCGAGGAAGGCCGGCTGTCGTCCGACCTGCCGACGGTGGAGATATCCGGAACCGAGCTGGAGGCCGGGGTGCCGATCGCCAACGTCGCCGCCGACGCCGGCCTGGCCGCCAGCCGCGGCGAGGCCCGGCGCCTGGCCCAGGGCGGGGGCCTGCGGGTCAACGACGTGGTGGAAAAGGACGCCCAGCGCCTGCTCACCACCGCCGACTGCAACGCCGACGGCGTGATCAAGCTGGCCGCTGGCAAGAAGAAGATCGTCCTGATCCGGCCAGTCTAGATGGCGCGGCGCGCAACGCGCGCCGTGACGGAGGGGGCGTGAAGCCATGTCATCTTCGACACGCCGGCCAGGCAACGAAAAAGGGCGGCTCCATCGCTGGAGCCGCCCTTCCCGTTTGTCTGGGTTCGGACCCTAGAACTTGTACTTCAGCCCGAACTGGATCGACCACTGGCTGGCCTGGGCGTCGACGAACGGAGTCGCCGCCGTCGTCGGGTTGGCTGTGCCCGAGTAGCTGTAGCGATAGGCAGTGCAGGTGCTGCTGCTGTTCGTCACCGCGACGCCGGAGGAGTCTGCGCACTGGACGTTGATGATCGGCGTGCCGGCGCGCGAGGTCAGGCCGCCGTACTCTTTCACCACGCCCCAGTTGTGGTTCAGGAGGTTCCCCAGGTTGCTGATGTCCATGGTGAACAGCAGCTCGTGGCCCTTGATCGGCGACGGGAATTCCTGGGCGAACTGGAAGTCGACCCGGTTGACCTGCGGGTTCTGGCCGAAGCCGCGCGGCACGACGGCGCCCAGCGGCAGACCGAACTGGCTAACCACGGCGCGAAACTTGTCCAGCGACGCCTGGCTGTCGAAGACCACCCGCGTGGTGCCGCCTGGCGCCGCCGGGTTTGCGGTGTCGAACGTCAGCCCGCCCGGCGTCGTCGGGGTTCCCAGTTGCGGGATGTAGGCTAGCTGGTCGTCACGCCACACGCCGAAGGCGATGCTCCGGCCACTGGAGCCCGACGGATCGGTCATCAGGAAGCTGAGCGGCCGGCCCGAGTGGCTCTCGGCGAACAGGGTGAAGTGCGAGGTGAAGCCCTTCACCAATTCGACCTTGTAGCTGAGGTCCAGCTTCCAGGAGCTGCGGATCAGGTTCGGCGCCTTGCCGTACACAGCCGCGTTGGGATCCAGGTTGGAGCCTTGGTCGGCGTAGTAGTTGCCGACGGCGCCATTGCCGCCCTCGGTGGTGCCGAATTCGGAGATGCCGCCGTAGGAGCGGGCGTCCTGGTAGGTGTAGGACAAGAAGGCGTCGAAACCCTTCCAGCGCTTGCCCACCGAGAAGGCCACCGTGGCCGCCCAGTTCTGCTTGCTCGGATTGTAGGCCTGGATGTCCCCGAAATTGCCCACTGACTTGGCGAGGTCCGGATTGGCAGAGGTTGGCAGCCCCTGGGCGGTGCGGGTCGCGGCGTCGACCACGAGGCCGTCGTAACGGATGCGGCCGTCTGGCGTGTACTGTTGAACCCCACCGATCGTCAGCGGCCGGGCCCGGATATCGCGGAAGGCGATATTGGTGTCGGACCGCGAGTAGACCGCGTCGATCCCCCAATCCAGACCGAACTTCGTGGTCTTGAACGAGATGTTGGTCTTCCAGTCGGCCGGCATTTTGAAGTTCGGCGCGATGGAGTTGGTGAACGCGAGGCGCGCCACCGAGGTCGACGTGTTCGAAATCAGGCTCTGGATCGACGTCGGCGTCGTGGTTCCAAACGTCCCCGTCGTCGCCACGTTCGCCCCGGCATAGCCATTGTAGCCGCCGAGCTTGCCAAGCAAGGCGTCGCCGGCAGCCAGATCGAATGCATTGTTGTTGCTGTCGACGTAGTTGTAGCTGGTCAGCGAGGTGAACACCCGCTTGACGCTGACGCTACCAGACAGGGCCCCCGTCTGGGCGCCGTAGCTGTTGCCGATGAAAACGTCTGGAATACCGCCCGAGACCCGGCCGACGCCGCCGCTCAGTTCGAAGTCCGGGGTGCGGTACTTGGCGCTGAAGCGCGGCTGCCAGACCACTTGGCCGTCATAGGTCTTCTGGTTGGTGAAGCCGTAGCGATCGGTGAAGGCCTGGTTCAGAGTCGGCTTGTCGGACTGCTTGTAGATGTCGACGCGAAGGCCGTAGTTGACCGTCAGGTTCTCGTTGACGTCCCAGGTGTCCTGACCCAGCAGGGTGTGGACTTGGTAGCCGAAGTTCTCGGCCGCGTCGCGGACATTGCCCGAGACTGCGCCACCAAACGTCACCTGGCTGGCGACCCCGGTCGAGAAGTCGCCCGTCGAGTCGAAGTAGTACACCCCGTGCGCGGCCTGAACGAACAGGTCGAAAATGTGGATGCCCTTGTACTGGTAGCCGAACTTCAGCCGGTGATCCGAGCCCAGGCGGTAGTTGGCGATAAACTCGCCGGCCCAATCGGTGGTCGCCAGTTCGTTGGCCTGCCGGAACTGGTCCGGGCCAATCTGGATTGTCGGGCTGCCGCTGGTGCAGCTCAAGTTCGAGGTTGAGTTGATCGCGGTGTTGCTGGCCGGGTCGGTACAGATGCTCAGGTTGGCGAAGCCCTGGCCCTCCGGCGGCGTTTGCCCACGGGTGTAGTCACGGTAGGAGACACGCGCTTCGGTTGACAGCTCCGGCGTCCAGGTCGAGTTCAGCTGCAGGGAATAGTTATCCTCGACCTCGGGCTGGGCGTACCAGTTGGTGTTGAGGCTGATCGTGCTGGTCGACGGGCTGCGCTTCCACACCGAACTGTCGGCGTGACGATAGGTGAACGCCAGGCGCTGGTCGTTGGTGATGTTGAAGTCGACCTTCACCGAGTACTTCTGGTCGACGATCGGCTCGGCCAGCACCATCGTCCCGGGCGGGAAGGAGCCTGCGAAGGTGGGCGATTTGAAAAGTCCGGTGATGGCGTCAATATTCGCCTGGGTCGCAGGGCCAGTACCGCCGGGGACCGTACCGGCCCCCAGGTTGAGGAAGGTCGCCCCATAGCCCGCGCCGGACGGGCCGGTCGACGTCAGGTCGAAGCTGGTGAAGTTCTCGTAGCTAGCTGCGAAGAAGAGGCGGTCCTTCCAGATCGGGCCGGAGATGAAGCCGCCGTAGTTCTTTTCGTGGATATAGTTGGTGATCTTGATGTCGGTTTGCTGAACCGCTCCGTTGCGGATGTCGCTGCCCGAGAAGCTGTTGCCGGTGAAGGCGTAGGACGGCAGGGTGTCGCCGACCAGGCTGGGCGAACGGAAGAAGCCGAACACCGACCCGTGGAAGTCATTGCCGCCCGACTTGAGGATCAGGTTCAGGGCGCCGCCGGTGAAGTCGCCTTCTTCCACGTCGAAGGGCGTGGCCTGGATGGAGACTTGCTCCACCGCTTCCAGCGAAATCGGGCCGCGGTTGGTGGACAGGCCCCCGGTGTTCAGGCCGAAGTCGTCCTGGGACCGCACGCCGTCGATGGTGATCCGGTTGCGGCGAGGGGACGAGCCGGCGATGTAGAGGCCGCCGGACGGGCCGGTGGAGCGGCTGACCAGGTCGAGGTTGGCCAGGGGGTCGCGGCGGGCGACGTCGCGGACGTCGCGCTTCACCGAGACGACGCTTTCGATCTGGGCCGCCTGCATGGTCGTCCGTGAACCGACGTTGGCGAGCTGGCTGGTCGTCAGCGACTTGGCGGCGGTGACCACCAGTTCCGACACCGAGCCGGCCGGCACCAGGGCCAGCTTGACGCGCGAGTCGTCGGCGACGTTGAGGTAGAGGTCGCTGAGGGACTGGTCTTCATAGTTCTTGGCGCTGGCCGTCACGCGGTAGGGGCCGCCCGGGCGCAGGCCGCGCAGGCTGAATACGCCGCTGCCGTCCGTGACCGTCGTGACCTTCGTCCCCGTTGGAACGTGCGTCACCGTGACCGTCGCATTGGCGATCGGTTTGTCCTGGTCGTCCACCGCGACGCCGCCGATGGCGGCCGTCGTTTGCTGCGCCATCGCCACTGGCGCGCTCATCGCCAGCGCCAGCACCCCAAACGCCGCCCCCGCGGCAAGCTTTCCCCTCAAGTGTCTCACGACCCCTCCAACGTTCCGGCGTCGACTCACGACGCCTCCGAGCTTGACTGATAATTGGCGGAATATGCCCCAGCATGAAACTTGAACGAAATATTTATGACGGGACAAGCCGGTTTGGGTCATGAGCGTGACCAATGAGCAACTTTGATCGCTCCGTGTGCGGATTCGGCCCCATTCGCTCCACCGCCGCGCGACTTGACGGGCCGGCGCCTTTGCGGCTTTCCCAACCCGACATGGAGGATGCAATGGCCCTGCAACCCGGCGACGCCGCCCCTGACTTCGACCTGCCCGGCGACACCGGCCCGGTGTCCCTGGCTGCTCTGAAGGGCAAGCCCGTAGTGCTCTACTTCTATCCCAAGGACGACACGCCCGGCTGCACCACCGAGGCCCAGGGCTTCACCGCGGCGGCCGCCGATTTCGAGAAGGCCGGGGCCGTGGTGGTCGGGGTGTCCAAGGACAGCGTGGCCCGGCACGCCAAGTTCCGCGCCAAGTACGGCCTCGCCCCCCTGCTGGGTTCGGCCGCCGACGACGACGTCATCGAACGCTATGGGGCCTGGGTCGAAAAGAGTCTCTACGGCCGCCAGTACATGGGCATCGACCGCTCCACCTTCCTCATCGACGGCCAGGGAATCATCCGCCGCATCTGGCGCAAGGTGAAGGTCGGCGGACACGTCGCCGAGGTGCTGAAGGCGGCCCAGGAACTCGGCTGACCGCCGCTGGCATGCGGCCCGGCGCCGCGCCCCGCCGTCAGGGTCCCGCCACAAACAGGCAAGCCCTTCGACAATATTCGCACCGTCGAACCAGCGTCATCACGCGCTCGAGGTCTTGGCCTCTGCTTGTCGGAATTTGGCGGAGACTGGGCCACGCCAGCGCCCAACATGTGTTTGAATTAGGGCTTTGATAACCTATGCGCCGGCGGGCGGCGAAGGCGGCTTGCGCTTTCGATTCGGATGGGGGCATATCGCGGCGGTCTTCAGAAATTGTTTGGGTAATCCGACGCAATGAGCCTCAGACGCGTCACGCGCCTCGCCCGTTCGCTTGCGGACCTGTTTCCAGAACGCCACCTCTATGTCCGCTCCGGCGGCGAGATGCACAGCTATGTGCTGACCACCGGCAAGCAGCTGACCATCGCCGGCGTCGTCGCCGGCTGCGCCCTGTGGATGGGGATATCCACGGCGGCCCTGATCGCCGGCGCCCTGACCCAGTCGCGCAGCGAGCAGGAAGTCGCCCGCACCCAGGCCAAGTACGAGCGCTGGATCGCCGATCGCCAGGCCCGCCTGAACAGCGCCGTCGCCCAGCTCAACTCCTCTTCCACCTCGTTCGACGACCTGGCCAGCGTGATGGAGAAGCGCCATGCGGCGCTCGCCATGCTGCTCAGCGACGTCAAGGGCGCGCCGGGCGCGGCCCAGGCGCTCGAGCCGGCCCTGGCGGCCGCGCCGGGGGATGGCAAGGGCACGCCGATGCAGCGCATCCAGGCCGTCCGCACCGACCAGGAGCGCCTGATCGAGGCCACCGAGACCTTCGCCAAGAACCGCGCCGACCGCCTGCGCCTGGCGTTCCGCCTGGCCGGACTTGACCCGGCGGTCTACGCGGGTCGCGGCGACGCCCTGGGCGGCCCGCTGATCGAGGCCAAGGACCCCCGCGCCCTGGGCGCCGTCCTCGACGTCGACGCCGGATTCGCCCAGCGTATCCAGCATGTAGCCTCCGACCTCTCGGACGTCCGCGGCCTGTCCCGCTCCGCCCAGGCCCTGCCCCTGGCGCGGCCGACCGTGAACACCTCCGAATCCAGCGGCTTCGGCGTGCGCGAGGACCCCTTCACCGGCCACCCGGCCTTCCACTCCGGCCAGGACTTCGCCGGCGCGATCATGACCCCCATCGAGGCCACCGCCCCGGGCGTGGTGTCCTTCACGGGCGTGCGCAGCGGCTATGGCAACACCATCGAGATCGACCACGGCCGTGGGTTCAAGACCCGCTACGCGCACCTGGCGGCCATTTCCGTGGTCGTTGGCCAGCACGTGTCCCTGGGCCAGAGAATTGGCGGCATGGGCTCGACTGGCCGCTCCACCGGTCCGCACCTGCACTACGAAGTGTGGGTCAACGGGCGCCCCCAAAACCCCCTCCGCTTTGTGAAGGCCGGCGACTATGTTCAGCAAGACGTCCAATAATCCCCCCCAAGGCGCCACCCCTCCCGCGCCCCAGCCGCCCGCGCCTCAGCCGGCACCCGGCCCCGCCGCCGCCCCGACGGCCGCCGCGCCCGCGCCGGCCTCGCGTCCGGCCCAGAAGACGGCCTCGGTGCTGTCCGCCGACCTGACCATCGAGGGCAACATTTCCGGCGGCGGCGAGCTGCAGATCGACGGCGTCATCAAGGGTGACGTGCGCATCGAGCGCGTCACCGTCGGCGAAGGCGGCCAGGTGGACGGCGGCATCTACGCCGAGGCTGTCGAGGTTCGCGGCAAGGTGTCCGGCTCGATCACCGCCAAGCAGGTCCGCCTCTACGGCAATTGCCACGTCGACGGCGACATCACCCACGAGCAGCTGGCCATGGAGACCGGCGCCTTCTTCCAGGGCCGCTCCCTGCGCCTGCAACGCTCGGCCCCCGCGGCCGCGCCGGCGCCGCGCCCCGAGCCCGCGCCCTCGCTGATCAAGGAAGCCAACGGCGGCGGCCTGGCTCCCAAGCCGACCCCGGCGCCGTAGGATTTCTAGTGGCGGAGGTGCGGCCTTGCGCCCCCTCCGTCAGCCCTCTTCGCGGCCTGCCACCTCCCCCGCTCCCCCTTCGGCCGCGCTGGGGAGGAGAACGGGCAGCGCCGGCACGTTCCCCTCCTCCCCTGCGTAGCCCAGCGAAGCGAGGGGGGTGGATCGGCGCCCGCCAGGGCGACGAGACGGAGGGGGCGCAAGGCCGCCTCCCCACCCCTCTCTGGATCAGGCTTCGGCGGACTCCCGCGTCGCCCCGACCCGCTGCGCCAGCGACGCGGCCATGAAGGCGTCGAGGTCGCCATCCAGCACGCCGGCCGTGTCCGAGGTCTCGACGTTGGTCCTGAGGTCCTTGACCATCTGGTAGGGCTGCAGGACGTAGCTGCGGATCTGGTGGCCCCAGCCGATGTCGGTCTTCTGGTCCTCGACCGCCTGGGCCGCCGCCTCGCGCTTCTGCAACTCCACCTCATAGAGCCGGGCACGCAGCATCTTCCACGCCTGGTCGCGGTTCTGGTGCTGCGAGCGCTGGCTCTGGCTGGCCACCGCGATCCCCGTGGGGATGTGGGTCAGGCGCACGGCGCTGTCGGTCTTGTTGACGTGCTGGCCGCCGGCCCCGGACGCCCGATAGGTGTCGGTCCGCACGTCGGAGGGATTGATCTCGATCTCGATCTTGTCGTCGACCTCGGGGAACACCCACACCGAGGCGAAGCTGGTGTGGCGCCGGGCGCTGGAATCGAACGGCGAGATACGCACCAGGCGGTGCACCCCCGCCTCGGTCTTCAGCCAGCCATAGGCGTTGGTCCCGACCACCCGCAGGGTCGCCGACTTGATGCCGGCGGTTTCGCCGGGCGTCTCTTCCACCACCTCGACCTTCATGTCGTGGGCGTTGGCCCAGCGCGTGTACATGCGCATGAGCATCAGCGCCCAGTCGGCCGATTCCGTGCCGCCGGCGCCGGAGTTGATTTCCACGAAGCAGTCGCTGGCGTCCGCCTCGCCCGACAGCAGGGCCTCCAGCTCGGCGCGGGCCGCATGCGCCTTGAGCGCCGCGAGCTGGGCGCTGACGTCGTCCAGGGACGCCTGGTCGCCCTCGGCCTCGGCCAGTTCGGCGAACTCCAGCGCGTCGGCCAGGTCGCGCTCCAGGCGCTGCACGGCTTCCACTTGACCGGCCAGGTGCGTGCGCTCGCGCATCAGGGCCTGGGCGGCCTCGGCGTTGTCCCACAGGGTCGGGTCCTCGACCCGAGCGTTCAGCTCATCGAGCTTGCGGAGCGCGGGCTCCCAGTCAAAGTCGCCTCCTGAGCAGTCCGATGGACTGCTCGATGTCGGCCGCAGCGGCCTCGACATCCGCACGCATGATTTGCGCCTTCCTCTACGGTCCGGCCGAGGTAACCACGGCGGACGGGGCGCGCGAGATAGCGCGCCGTTCCACTCAATTCAATCGCTCAGTACAGGCCGTTCAGGTCGTCCGGCTGCTTGGGCGGGCGATTGGCCTTGGGCGGGCGGGTGTCCTTGCCGCTCGGCGCGCCGGGCGGCGGGGGCGTGATCGGCGTGATGGCCACCGAGCTGTCGCCGCCAGGCACCGCCACGCCGGTGGTGGTGGCGGCGCGGACGGAGGGCTCGGTGCCGGGGCGGAAGGCCTCGCGGTTGGGGCCGACCATGGCGAACTTGGTGTTCGGCGGCGCCTTGAAGTCCAGGGGCGGCATGGTCTTGGTCGCCTCCTGCATGAACTCGATGAAGATCGGCAAGGCGGCCACCGCGCCGGTCTCGCCATGGCCCAGCGAGCGGTTGTCGTCGAAGCCGATATAGGTCGCCACCACCATCTGCGGCGAAAAACCCATGAACCAGGCGCTGCGGAAGTCGTTGGTGGTGCCGGTCTTGCCCCCCACGGGCCGGTTCAGCGAGCGCGCCGCCACCGCGGTGCCGTGCTGGACCACGCCTTCCAGCATCAGTTCGATCTGGTAGGCGGTGATGGGGTCGATGAGCTGCTCGCCCGTGCGCGGGATGTTGGGCGCGAAATCGCCGGAGAAGCCGGCGGTGCAGGGCCGGCAGTCGCGCTGGTCGGACTTGACCACCACCTTGCCGTCGCGGTTCTCGACCTCTTCCAGCAGGTGCGGCGTCACCTTGCGCCCGCCGTTCAGGAACGAGGAATAGGCCCCGGCCATGCGGAAAGGCGTCGTCTCGCCCGCGCCCAGCGCCATGGCCAGCACCGGGTCCATCTTGTCGACCACCCCGAAGCGCTTGGCGGTGTCGACGATCTTGGGCATGCCCACCTGCATTGCGATGTGCACGGTCATGGCGTTCAGCGACAGCTCCAGGCCGCGGCGGAAGGCCAGCGGGCC
>JAFEEA010000349.1 GCA_018241335.1 Pseudomonadota bacterium | reverse complement strand
GGCCCCGGCGCCCGGCCCGCGCCCCTGCCGGACGCCTTCACCTCTCCGGTGAGCCGGCAGGACTATTGGGCCATGGTCGAGAAGGCCAAGGAATACATCCGGGCCGGCGACATCTTCCAGGTGGTGCCGAGCCACCGGTTCCGGGCGCCCTTCCCGCACGACCCGTTCGCCCTTTACCGGTCGCTGCGGCGGACCAATCCCTCGCCGTTCCTGTTCTACCTGAACTTCCCGGGCTTCCAGCTCGTGGGGTCTTCCCCTGAGATCCTCGTGCGGCTGCGCGACGGCAAGATCACCATCCGGCCCATCGCCGGCACCCGCCCGCGCGGGGCCACGCCGGAAGAGGACCTGGCGCTGGAGGCGGAGCTCAAGGCCGATCCCAAGGAACGCGCC
The DNA here is from genome assembly GCA_018241335.1 of Pseudomonadota bacterium. Classification (GTDB taxonomy): domain Bacteria; phylum Pseudomonadota; class Alphaproteobacteria; order Caulobacterales; family Caulobacteraceae; genus Acaudatibacter. Next base: position 2,246 of record JAFEEA010000349.1, on the reverse strand, counting down.
GAGCACCTGATGCTGCTGGACCTGGGCCGCAACGACGTCGGCCGGGTGGCGATGCTGGGCCAGGAGGGGCTGAACCAGCCTCGCCCGGTCGGCAAGCGTGGCCCGCACGTGCGCGTCACCGACAGCTTCTTCATCGAGCGCTACAGCCACGTCATGCACCTGGTCTCCAACGTCGAGGGCGATGCGCCCGAGCGCGTGGACCCCGTGGACGTGCTGATGGCCGCCCTGCCCGCCGGCACCCTGTCCGGCGCGCCCAAGGTGCGGGCGATGGAGATCATCGACGAGCTGGAGAGCGAGAAGCGCGGCATCGGCTACGCCGGGGCGGTCGGCTATTTCGGCGCCGACGGTTCGGTCGACACCTGCATCGTGCTGCGCACCGCCCTGGTCAAGGACGGCACGATGTACGTCCAGGCCGGCGGCGGCGTCGTGGCCGACAGCGATCCCGACGCCGAGTACGAAGAAACGGTCCACAAGTCCCGCGCCCTTCGCACGGCGGCGCAGGAAGCCTGGCGGTTCGTGTAGGCGCGCTGCCGGGCCCGCGCGCCTAGGGGTGGCCGCAGGCCCTGAGGATCAGGTCGGCGATCTCGCGCGGGTGCGAGATCAGCGACAGATGGCTCGAATCCAGCTCGATGGTCGTAGCGCCCATGCGCCTGGCCATGAACCGCTCAAGGTCGGGATCGATGGTCCGATCCCGGTTCGAGACGGCGTAGTAGCTGGGCTTGAGCCGCCAGGCCGCCTGGGTGGTCTTGCCCGCCAGGAGCTGGCGGTTGAACGGCCCCTGGACCGCATAGAGGGCGCGCGCCTGCTCCGGCGGAAGGTCGCCGGCGAAGTCGCGCAGGAAGGCCGCCTCGCTGAGCTGCGCCCAGTCGCCCGACCAGACGATTCCCGCGGACGCCGGCGGCGTGGGGTAGCGGGCCGCCAGGGCGGCGTAGTCCTCGCCGGCGTCCGGCGCCCGGGCGGCGACATAGACCAGGGCCGTGACCTTGGGGTCCACGCCGGCCTCCGTGACGATCATGCCCGAGAAGGAGTGGCCGACCAGCACCGTGGGACCGTCCTGCAACGCCAGGGCCCGCCGGGCGGCCGCTACGCTCTCCTCCAAGGTGGTCAAGGGGTTCTGCACGGCCGTGACCTGGAGACCCGCCGCCTGGAGCCGGGGAATGACCTGCGACCAGCAGGAGCCGTCGGCGAAGAGGCCGTGCGCGAGCACGACATTGCCCGCCCTCGGCGGTGTCGTCGTGGCGGCGGCGTTGGCGGGTCCGGGCTGCGCCGCGCCGGCAGCGGCCAGGGCGGCGAGGAAGGCGCGGCGGTCCATGGGCCAGGGTCTCCGGAGCGGAAGCTGCCCAGAGACGCCGATCGGCGCTAGAAGGATTGCAAACTCTTGCCGTCGCGCCCCTAGTCCGCCGGCTTGGCGGCGGCCTGGGCGGGGCTGAGCACCGGGGGCAGGACGATCACCACCATCGCCAGGCTGAGGGCCGTGATCGCGAAGAAGGCGGCCGCGGCCACCGCCGCCAATGTCGGCTCGCGCGGGACCGGCGCCTTGAGGAGCGCGCGCGCCCGGCCGAGGGCGACCCTGTCGACAGGCGAATCGGGCTTGCTCATGGACCGAGGATGGCGCCGCCGCGGCCCCATGGCCAACGCGGTCCCTTGGCGCAGGGCGCGGTTGCGCTTAAGTACCGGGCCTCGCGCGGCCCCCCGGTGTTCACATGATCCTGGTCATCGATAACTACGACAGCTTCACCTACAACCTCGTCCACTATCTGAACGAGCTTGGGGCGGAGACCACCGTCTATCGCAACGACAAGATCACGGTGCAGGACGCCCTGGCCCTGCGCCCCGAGGCGGTGCTGCTGTCGCCTGGGCCCTGCACCCCCAACGAGGCCGGCATCTGCCTGGCGCTGATCTCCGGCGCGCCTGAAGACCTGCCGATCCTGGGCGTCTGCCTGGGGCACCAGGCGATCGGCCAGGCGATGGGCGGCGAGGTGATCCGCGCCAAGGCCCTGATGCACGGCAAGACCAGCCCGATCCACCACGCCGACAAGGGCGTCTTCAAGGGGATGCCCAACCCCTTCACGGCGACGCGCTATCACAGCCTTTCGGTGAAGCGCGAAACCTTGCCCGATGTGCTGGAGATCACCGCCTGGACCGACGACGGCGAGGTGATGGGCTTCCAGCACAAGACCCGGCCCCTGCACGGCGTGCAGTTCCATCCGGAATCCATCGCCACCGAGGGCGGCCACCAGCTGCTG